>NZ_JBHXQY010000006.1:0-105776 GCF_042716955.1 Nocardiopsis sp. NPDC058631
GGCCGCGACATCGACCACCGCACCCACAGAACAGTCGTCCACATCACGATCGAAGCCTTGCCAAGCCCACCAGACGGCTAACCGAACGGCATTGGACCTAGTCGGTGCCGGACTCCATGGCGACGTGGTCGAGCCAGTCGTCGTCGGCGGCCTGGCCGCGCGAGGCGATCGTCTCGGCGCCGCCCTCGGGCATCGCGCCGATCAGCCCCGTCGCCGCGGCCTGGGCCGCTCCGATCGACGTCGGGTGCGCGTCCGCGCTGCCGACCATGCCGATCCGGGCGTACTCCTCCAGCTTCGCGCGGGAGTCCGCGATGTCGAGGTTGCGCATGGTGAGCTGGCCGATGCGGTCGCCGGGGCCGAACGCGGAGTCCTCCGTGCGCTCCATGGACAGCTTGTCCGGGTGGTAGCTGAACGCCGGCCCGGTCGTGTCCAGGATCGAGTAGTCCTCACCGCGGCGCAGCCGCAGGGTCACCTCGCCGGTGACGGCGGTGCCCACCCAGCGCTGGAGCGACTCGCGCACCATGAGCGCCTGCGGCTCCAGCCAGCGTCCCTCGTACATCAGCCGGCCCAGGCGCCGACCGTCGTTGTGGTAGCTGGCGATGGTGTCCTCGTTGTGGATGGCGTTGACGAGCCGCTCGTAGGCCGCGTGGAGGAGGGCCATGCCCGGCGCCTCGTAGATGCCGCGGCTCTTGGCCTCGATGACGCGGTTCTCGATCTGGTCGGACATGCCCAGGCCGTGCCTGCCCCCGACGGAGTTGGCCTCCAGCACCAGGTCCACGGCGGTGGGGAACCTACGGCCGTTGATGGTCACCGGTCGGCCCTGCTCGAAGCCGATCGTGACGTCCTCGGGGACGATCTCGACCTCGGGGTCCCAGAACCGCACACCCATGATGGGGTTGACGATCTCGATGCCGGTGTCGAGGTGTTCGAGGGCCTTGGCCTCGTGGGTGGCGCCCCAGATGTTGGCGTCGGTGGAGTAGGCCTTCTCGGTGCTGTCCCGGTAGGGCAGGTCGCGCTCGGACAGCCACTCGGACATCTCCTTGCGGCCGCCGAGCTCGTTGACGAAGTCGGCGTCGAGCCACGGCTTGTAGATGCGCAGGGAGGGGTTGGCGAGCAGGCCGTAGCGGTAGAACCGCTCGATGTCGTTGCCCTTGTAGGTGGAGCCGTCGCCCCAGATCTGGACGCCGTCTTCGAGCATGGCGCGGACCAGCAGGGTGCCCGTGACGGCCCGCCCCAGCGGGGTGGTGTTGAAGTAGGGGCGCCCTCCCGAGCGGATGTGGAACGCACCGCAGGCCAGGGCGGCGAGCCCTTCCTCGACCAGGGCGGCGCGACCGTCGACCAACCGGGCGACCTCGGCGCCGTAGGCGTTGGCGCGACCGGGCACCGAGGCGATGTCGGGCTCGTCGTACTGGCCGATGTCGGCGGTGTAGGTGCACGGGACAGCGCCCTTTTCGCGCATCCACGCGACGGCCACGGAGGTGTCGAGGCCCCCGGAGAAGGCGATTCCGACACGTTCGCCGACAGGAAGGGAAGTGAGTACCTTGGACATAGAAATAAGTATGCAGAAAAATGAATGAACATGCAAAACGGGGCGCGGTCCGTGCCGCTGACGTGGTCGTTCCCGCCCTCGGGGACGAGGGCGGACCCCGACCCCGCGCCCGACCTGCGGGACCCGGCCCCCGACTCACGGGTCCGGGGCGAGGTGCCTCCAGCGCACCGGGTCGAACGCACCGGAGGCGGACCCGCCCCCACGGGCGGCCCTGTCCGGGACGCTGCGGTCACAACACTCCAGCACCAGCGTCTCCTCGTCCCCGGGGCCGAACGCGAGGAGAAGAACAGCCTGGCCATCGCCTCCAACGAGTCCTTCGGCGGATGGACCAAGACCTTCACCGACCCTCGGCTCCGCGCAGCGATCGTTGACCGGCTCACCTTCGGCGGGACCATCATCGAGACCGGTACCGACCCTTACCGGCTGGCGCAGACTCGGGCCAGGAACGAGCAGGCCACGGCGAGCTGACCACCGATCAGGGAGTTCTTGATGGAGGGCGGGGCCACGGCCCCGCCCTCCACTCGTGCTCTCGCCCAGTGGAAGTCGGGGGTCGAGGAGGATTGCTACAGCCGTTGGCGGTAGACCCCCCTCATCCCTATGGCCGCAGGCGTCCGCGGCTCGACCGGGCCGGGAGAGGGGTCTTCGGCCCAGCGCCAGCGCCGCCCGACTGGAACCGCAGGAATGGCACGTGATCTCCGCCACGAACGGGGGTGTTCGGCTTGAGTATGCCGCAACGGCACGGATTCTCATTTGTTGCGCCACCTCAGACATGGGGTTCGCGCGGGCCGTCGGAGGAAGAACGCCGTGCCGTCATCGACCTCGTGGCCGGGGGGCACCCCGCAGGCTCGCACGCCGGGCTCGCCCCGGCGAGCCGGGGCAACGCCTGCCTCCACCGACTCCGACCGGGACACGGTCGACCACGACGACAGGAACCGACATGCCCACGACGACGCCCTCAACCCGACCCCGACCCATCGCCGGCACCGTCGCCCTCTGGGCGTTGCAGGTGCTGCTGGCCGTCGTGTTCGCGTTCATCGCCCTCCCGAAGGCGATGGCCGACCCCATCGCCGTCGCGCCATTCGATCTGATCGGGCTCGGCATCCCCGGCATGGTCGTCGTCGGCTGGCTGGAGCTCGCCGGGGCGATCGCGCTGCTCGTTCCCCGGCTGTGCGGCCTCGCCTCGCTCTGCCAGGTCCCGCTGATGATCGGCGCGACGGTCCTGAGCGCCGTCGTGACCCCGGACCTGGTCGCCATCCCGGCGTGCACCCTGGTCCTGGTCTGTGTCGTGGCCTGGTTCCGCCGACACGACACCGCCGCCCTCGTCCGGATGGTGCGCCGCTGATGGGCATCACCTGCGGGCCCGACCGGCGAAGCCGAGTGCCGCGGCACCCCTCGGCATTGGGCCTTGAGGCGGCCCTCATTGGCCTTCCACCAGACGTCATGGCAGGGCCAGCACCGTTGGTGCCCCTCGCCCGCGGCGTTGGCGGTGACGCTCACCGTGTGCCCGCTGACCGCGGCTGCGGTCGGAGTCGGCCGCTGATCCCGATCACCGAACCCCAGCGCCGGTACCTGCTCACGCTGGCCGAACAAGTGAGTGCGAAGGACCTCGGCGCCGACCTGACGGTCGCGGTCAGGGGCACTGGCATCGCCCCGCGCCGCCGACGTACCGTGACCGCGCGGTGAACGGTGCTCCGGTGGCCCGTCGCTCCCGCTTTCGCGACGTTCTCCCAGATCAGAACATGGACCAAAGTAGGGCTTCACCGGCTGCCACCGGCCCCGTCCGGCAGTACGAGGCGTCGGCGAACGATGTGCGGAAGTGTTTTCGTGGCGCGCCGCAGGTGGGGAGGTGGGCCACCGTCGGGGGCTCATGAAAAGCGGGGAATCCCTTTTATCAAGGATTGCGTGTTGTCAGGGGGTTTTCCGCCCGGGGCCGCCATGGGTCCCGCGGGCTTGAACCCGGATTCACGGGGAAACGAGTTGTTTTTGGGTGCGGTGTGAAAGAAGGGAAACGGCGTGCGGGGCGCGCTGCCCGGTCGGCTCGGGGCGGCGGGGCCGGCCGCCCGGGGCCCTACCGTTCCCCGTCCGCCTCGGCGCCCGGTGCGGGGGCGACGTGGTCCTGGGCCCACTCCACGAGCGGCAGCAGCAGGTCGGTCACCTGGCGACCCTCGCCTGTGAGGCTGTAGACCACGTGCGGCGGGACCACCGGACGGGCGTCGCGCAGGACCAGCCCGTCGGCCTCGAAGGTGCGCAGGGTCTGGGCGAGCATCTTCTCGCTGATGCCGCCGATGGTGCGCAGCAGTCCGCTCCAGCGCAGCGGCCCCCTGGACAGGGAGATCAGGACGAGCACCCCCCACTTGCTGGTGATGTCGCCCAGCAGCCTCCGGGAGGGGCAGTCGGAGGACAGGACCTCTCCCCGGAGCGGCGGGCCGACGGGGGTCTTCTCCGACGTTGTCATGACTCGACCTTACCAAAAGGTAGGTACCTCACCTAAAGGTGGGTACATGACTTCTGGAATGCTCCGAAGAGCGGGCCGGTTACCACCCCACGAAGGCCGGGGACCCCCGGCCCGCGATCGGAAGGACCAGCATGTCCGTCGTCATCACCGGTGCCACTGGCCACCTCGGCCGCCTCGTCGTCGCCGACCTCCTGGCCCACGGCCACCCCGCCGACCGGATCATCGCGACCGGCCGGGACGCCGACAGGTTGGCGGCCCTGGCCGCGACCGGTGTGCGGACCGCGCGCGTGGACCTCGACGACCCGGATTCGCTGAAGGACGCCTTCCGGGGCGCCGACACCCTGCTCCTGATCTCCGGTAGCGAGGTCGGCAGGCGGGTGGCCCAGCACACCAACGCCGTCGAGGCCGCCAGGGAGGCCGGCGTCGGGCACATCGTCTACACCAGCGCGCCCAGGGCCACCGTCACCACCCTGGTCCTGGCCCCCGAGCACAAGGCCACCGAGGAGGTCCTCGCCGCGTCCGGCATCCCCACCACGATCCTGCGCAACGGCTGGTACAACGAGAACTACGAGCAGCAGTTCGGCCCGGCGCGCGAGAGCGGAGTCGTCATCGGCAGCGCCGGCGGGGGCAGGGTCGCCAGCGCCTCACGGCAGGACTTCGCCGAGGCCGCCTCCGCCGTCCTGCGCGACCCCCGGGCCCACACGGGCGCCGTGTACGAGCTGTCCGGAGACACCGCCTGGGCCTTCCCCGCCCTGGCCCGGGACCTCGGCGAGGTGCTCGGCCGCGAGGTCGTGTACCGGGACCTCACCCCCGAGGCGCACCTGGCGGCCCTGACCGGCGCCGGGCTGGACGAGGGCACCGCCGGGTTCCTCGTCGCCCTGGACGCCAACATCCGGGACGGGGAGCTCGACGCCACCAGCGGTGAGCTCTCCCGCCTGATCGGCCGCCCGACCACCCCTCTGGTGGAGACCCTGCGCTCCCTGGTCTGACACCCGCGGGGAGGCCGTGCCGCCGGTCGCCCGGGGCCGCCCCGGGCGACCCCTCCTGACGACACCCCGATAGATGCATTTGCGTAAAGACAGCGTGTGCAACTACCTTCGTGTCCCGCGCTCCGTCGTCCCGGAGCGATGTTGCGACGGTAGGGAGCAGTCCGCATGCAGATCGACCTGTCCGGCAAGACCGCGCTGGTCACCGGATCCACCCAGGGGATCGGAGCCGCCATCGCACTGGGGTTGGCCCGGGCCGGCGCCAGGGTCGCCGTCAACGGTCGGACGGAGGAGTCCGTCGGGCGGGCGCTCGAACGCCTGGCCGCGGAGCTTCCCGGCGCGGACCTGATCGCCGCCCCCGGGGACATCGCCACCGACGAGGGTGCGCGCCGGGTCCTCGACGCCGTGGAGCACACCGACGTCCTCGTCAACAACCTCGGCATCTTCGGCGCCCGGCCCGCGCTGGAGGTGGAGGACGACGAGTGGCGCCGCTACTTCGAGGTCAACGTCCTCACGGCGGTGCGCATGACGCGTGCCTACCTCCCGGGCATGCGGGAGCGGGCCTGGGGGCGGGTGCTGAACATCGCCAGCGACTCCGCCGTGGTCGTCCCCGCCGAGATGATCCACTACGGCGTGACCAAGACCGCGCTGCTCTCCGTGTCCCGGGGCTTTGCCAAGGAGGCCGCGGGCACGGGTGTCACGGTCAACTCGGTCATCGCGGGCCCCACGCACACCGGCGGCGTGGAGGACTTCGTGTACGAACTCGTCGACAAGAACCTGCCGTGGGACGAGGCACAGCGCACCTTCATGAGGGAGCACCGGCCGCAGTCCCTCCTCCAGCGGCTGATCGAACCGGAGGAGATCGCGAACATGGTCGTCTACCTGAGCTCGCCCCTGGCCTCCGCCACCACGGGGGGCGCGCTGCGCGTCGACGGAGGGTACGTGGACTCGATCCTGCCCTGATCCCCGAGGCCTGAGCCCCGAGCCCCGCGGGGCCGGGGCGGGGAGGGGCCTCGCGGCCCCCTTCGGCCGGGGGCGCACACCGGCCCCGCGGGCCTCAGCGGCCCGAGCTGCCCGGGCTGGCGTGCCACAGGCGCCGGACCGTTCCCGGGACGGGCCCGGGGGAGAGGTGCCGCGCCGCACGCCCCGCCGGCACCCCCACGGGGGTCGCCGGCGGGTCCGCGCGCATCGCCTCCGCCAACCCGCCGGCCCCCCGCTCCTCCCAGACGCGGTGCAGGTCGGCCAGGTCGTGGGCGTGGGAGGCGGTCAGGGTCGCCATCCCCGACCCGGCCCTGCGCACCCTGCCGCGCACCGCCAGCAGCAGGGAGGAGAACACCGTGGCCGCGCACCGGTGCTGCACCGACGCGAAGAAGGTCAGGTCGGCCAGCCCCGTCGCGTCGTCCACGGTCGCGAAGATGATCCGCTGCCCCGAGCGCACCGCCGGGGTCTGGGTGGCCACCTTCACCCCCGCCACCAGCACCTCCTCTCCCGCGGGTACCAGGTGCAGGTCCTGGGCGCGTACCAGGCGGTGGTGGACGGCCAGGAAGGCGAGGAAGTCGGCGTAGCCGTCGAGCAGGTGCCGCTCCACCTCGTACCCCAGTACCTCCAGCTCGGCCGACACCCGCTCGTCCGCGGTGGTCGCCGGGAGCGAGCCCCGCGCGGGAGCGGTGCCCCCCAGCGGAAGCGGGAGCTGCCCCCGGTCGGTCCGCGTCCTGCGGGAGCGCTCCAGGGCGGACACCTGCAGGAGCAGGTCGCGGCGGTCGGGAGGCCCCGGTGCCGTGTCCGCCCCGCCCGGGCCGCCCCGCGCGCCCGTGTCCACCCCGCACAGGGCGTCGAAGGCACCCACCCGCACCAGGTTGTCCAGTGCCTCGCGGGACAGGTGCGCCCGGTCCGCGGCGTCCGGCAGCGACAGGAAGGGCCGCTCGGCCAGGACCCGGTCGACCTCCGCCCCCGTGATCCCCCGGACGTCGGCCAGGGACGCGCGCACGCCCCACCGGCCCTTCGGCGTCCGCTCGGCCCGCCAGGAGCGTTCGGACCGGTTGACGTCCACCCCCAGGACGGGAACCCCGAAGCGGCGGGCGTCGGCGACCAGCACGCGGCGCGGGTACATCCCGGGGTCGTGGGTGAGGACGCCCGCGTAGAAGGCGGCCGGGTGGTGCCGCTTGAGCCACGCCGACTGGTAGGTGGGGAGCGCGAACGCGGCGGCGTGCGCCTTGCAGAACCCGAAGGAGCCGAACGAGGCGACGACCTCCCAGGCGCGTTCGACGGTCTCCTCGTCGTGTCCGCAGTCGTAGGCCATGGAGGTGAAGGCCTCCCGCACGTCGGCGCGCCCCTGCACCGTACCGAGCCGCCGCCGCATCGCCTCGGCCCGGTCCGGGCCGCAGCTGGTCATGGCGTGCAGGAGGGCGATGATCTGCTCGTGCCAGATCACCACCCCGCCGGTCTCGGCGAGCACGTCGTCCAGGAGCGGGGTGAGCGACCTGGCCGGGGGCGCGCCGTCGCGGGCCGACAGGTAGGGGGTGATCATGTCGCCCTTGACCGGCCCGGGTCGAAACAGGGAGATGGCGGCGATCAGGTCGGCCATACCGGTGGGGCGCAGGCGGCTGAGGAGTTCGCGCTGGCCGGGAGACTCGATCTGGAAGCAGCCCAGGGTGAGCGAGGCCCCGATCATCTGGTAGGTCTCGTCACGGGGCAGGGCCTCCAGGTCCGGTGCCCGGCCGGTGGTGCGCTCCACCTCGGACCGCGCGTGGGCCAGCGACGACTGCATGCGCACCCCGATGACGTCCAGCTTGACGAGCCCCATCCGCTCCACGCCGTTCTTGTCCAGCTGGACCATGGGGTAGCCGGCCAGGGACGGCTCCACCGGGACGCGGTCGTGCAGGGAGGCGTCGGAGACGACCAGGCCGCAGGGGTGCATGGCCACGTGCCGGGGCAGGCCGTCCAACCGTTCCGCCAACCGGAACAGGTCCTGGGTGGCGGGGTCGTCGAGCCCCGTGCCGTCGTAGCGCCGCAGCTCGGGCAGTTCCCGGGCGGCCTCGCGGATGCGGCCCGCACGCAGGTGGGGGAACGCCTTGGCGAGGCGGTCGACCTCCAGCGGGGGCAGGCGCAGGGCCGCACCGACCTCCCGGAGGGCGCTGCGGGCCCGGTAGGTCTCCATCATCGACACGCACGCAGTCCCGTCCGGGTAGCCGCCGAACACCGCGTCGTAGGCCTCCAGCCTGCGGGCGGACTCCACGTCCAGGTCGATGTCGGGCAGCCCCGTGCGGCTGTGGCTGAGGAACCGCTCCATCACCAGCCCGTGGTCCAGGGGGTTGACGGCGGAGATACCCGTCAGGTGGTTGACCAGGCTGCCGGTGCCCGAACCGCGGATGGAGCAGCGGATGCCCTTGTCGCGGATGCGCGCGGCGGCGTCGGCGACGGTCAGGAAGTAGGCGGACAGCCCCTTGCCCTCGATGATCCCCATCTCGTGGGACAGGCGGCGCCGGGCCCGGGGGTCGCGCCCCAGCCCGAGCCGGACCAGGCCGTCCTCGCAGGCCCGCAGGAGCCGGTCGGTCGCGTGGGGCACATCGGGCAGGTGGACGTCGTCCATACCGAGGTCGGCGACGGGGTCCAGGGTGCAGGACGCGGCCAGGGCCGTGGTGTGGGCGACCAGGCGCCGGGCCCGGGCGGTGTCCCCGCCGCACAGCCGCTCGGCGACGGTGAGCATCTCGGCGCCGCTCTTGAGATACGCCTGGTCCGTGGCGGGGCCGGGGCGGGAACCGCCGGGTGCCCACCGCCGGGCCTGGTCCAGGACGTGCGCCACCTCGGCGTCCTCCGCCACCGGGTAGCGGACGGCGTTGGTGAGTACGGCGAGAGTTCGGGTCTGCGAGGCCAGGGACAGCAGGGCGCGGGCGGTGCGCCGCTGCCCGGGGAGGTCGTGGTCGGCCACGGCGATCGCGACCTCGGCCGCGTCCTTCCAACGGGCGAGCAGGTGGCGGGCACGGGTGGGGCGGTCCAGGGCGAGGGCCTCGCCCACGTCGGACCCCGGTCCCAGGAGCACGACCACGCCCGCGGAGTCCTCCGCCACCGCGGTGCGGGGGAGGGCAGGGGCGCGGGCCGCGCCCTGGACCCGCTGGGAGTCCGGGAGGTCGGCGCCCGTGCGGGTGTGGGCGTGGGCACGGGTGACGAGGCGGCACAGGGCGGCCCAGCCGGGGCGCCCCCGGGCCAGGAGGGTCACGCGGCCGCCGCCGGGGGAGGCCAGCGCCAGGTCGCAGCCCAGCACGGGACGGATGCCCGCTCGCCGGCAGGCGCGCACGTGCTGGACCATGCCGTACACGCCGTCGCGGTCGGCGAGGGCGAGGATGCCCTGCCCCAGGTCGGCGGCGCGGGCGGCCAACCGGTCGGGAGGGCAGGTGCCGTGGTGGGTCGAGAACGAGGAGACGACCCCCAGGTGGGCGAAGTCGGTGTGCTCGCCGCCGTGCCGCATGCGCTCTCCCTCCCCGTGTGGCGTGCCGGGATCCGGCCCGGTCCTGGTGCCGGTGGGGAAGAAGCGACACGATCGAACTTGTGTACGAATTCTAGACCATGGGAGGCGTGGTGGCACCCCCGACCGGCCCGCGGGGGCGGCGGCGCGGTCAGCCGTCCACACGCCGCTCCCGGGGAACCCCCTGGTAGGACTGCCCGGCCATCTGTGTCACCCGCGTGGCAGGGACCTCGGCCACCTCCCAGCGCCACTGGTAGGGCTCCTCGCGGTACTGCTCCACCCAGGTGATCCGGGCACGGAGCCCGGCGCGCGTCTCGACCCACGCCAGGAGATAGGCGTATCCGCCCGCCTCACGGGCGCGGACGAGGGGCGGCACACGGGTCAGCGGACTCGGCATGTGCCCATTGTCGCAGGTGGGATCGTGAGTGTCCGGGGTCTTCGCGCCAGGTCCTCCGACGCGGGGCCGCCCCAGGGGCGGGCCGCCGGCTTCCGGGGTGTCGTGCCCGCGACCGCGACGGTTCCCGGCCACCCCGACGCGGACCCGGCGCCGGGGGCGGGACGGGCGGGACAAACGCGAAACGACTGTGGCGTAAGGGATACAGCGGATCGAGCGAACCGTAGGATCGAGGTCCCGGTACAGCGACAGCAGTGAGGCGGGCGACCCATGAGCGGGCGGGAACCGACGATCGACACCACGGTTCCGCACTCGGCGCGAGTGTGGAACTACTGGTTGGGCGGCAAGGACAACTTCCCGGTCGACCGTGAGGCGGGAGAGCAGTTCCTGGAGACCTTCCCGGGGATCGCGCAGATGGCGCGGGCCTCGCGGGCCTTCCAGGAGCGCGCCGTCCGCCACCTCGCGGGCGAGGTCGGCATCCGGCAGTTCCTGGACGTGGGCACGGGCCTGCCCACCGCGAACAACACCCACGAGGTGGCCCAGTCGGTGGCGCCCGAGTCACGGATCGTCTACGTGGACAACGACCCGCTCGTCCTCACCCACGCGCGGGGGCTGCTCACCAGCACTCCGGAGGGGCGCACGCAGTACATCCACGCCGACCTGTACGAGCCCGAGTCGGTCCTGGAACAGGCGGGCGAGCTGCTGGACCTGGACCAGCCGGTCTCGCTGATGCTCATGGGCGTCCTCGGCCACGTGCAGAAGTACGAGGAGGCCGTCTTCCTCGTGCAGCGGCTGATGGCGGGCCTCCCCCCGGGCAGCCACCTCACGGTGAGCGAGGGCAGCAACGTCCACAGCGAGGCCAACGCCGCGGCCCAGGACGAGTACAACGAGAGCGGCGCCGTCCCCTACATCTCCCGCAGCCCCGAGCAGATCGGCGGCTACCTGGAGGGGCTGGAGCTGCTGGAGCCGGGCCTGGTCCCGGTCACCCGGTGGCGGCCCCTGGCGGTGGGGGCCGAGCAGCCCGCCGAGCTGGACCAGTACGGCGGCGTCGGCAGGAAGGCCTGACGACGCGCCGGGAGCCGCCGCCTGGCGGCTCCCGGCACCTCCGCCCGGGGGGGCGGGCTACGGAGTCGCGGGGAGGTTGCCCTCCAGTTCCCGCACGAGCCGGTCGAGGGAGACCGCCGCGCGGGGGAGGGGGGTGTCGGTGCTGGTCAGCATCACGACCCTCAGGAGCGTGCCGACCGGGCGCACCAGCATCGAGCCTCCCCCCTGGAGACGGATCACCAGGTGGTCGACCGAGCCGTACCTCGTCAGCGAGCCGATGCGTTCGGCTCCGCTGAAGAGGAAGCTGCCCAGGGCCGAGAGCTGGTCGGCCTGGCGGCGCTCCGCGCCGAGGGCCAGGGTGTGGACCAGGCCGCCCTCCGTGCAGAGCACCACGTGCTCGACGCCCGGGACCTGGGCGAGGAGTGTGCTCAACGCCGGGCTGGTACTGGGAGGGGCGGTCTTGTTCATCGCGGACCTTCCGGCAGTCGGGTGGAGGCGGAACCGGGCGCACCGCGGGGGATCGGACGCAGAACGGATATAACGCTCGGAAACCGTGAAGATACACTGTGCTGCATCTCGTTCAAAATTCAACTTCCTTGTCGGTAAAGCCGCATACCGCGCACTTCGCCGCGAGGGGTCGCCGCGTGCGGCGGCCCTGCCCCGGAGCGCGGGGCCCGGGGCCAGGTCACAGGGATGGGGCGTGCCACCGTCCGGCGCCGGAGCGGACCGGGCACGCACCCTGTTGGCGGAGACCGCCCCGGGGCGGCCGAACGCGAGTGCGAAGGATCACTTCCGCTTCCGGCGCACGGCACCGGGGCGCTGCGGGAGGATCACCACACTTCGTCCGGGAACCACCCGGCCGGCACGAGACGGCGGCGGACACGCCCGCCCGACAGAACGGGGACCCACCCATGCCCGCACCACGACCGATCCTGAGAACGGCACCGGGCGGCCTCCTGGCGGCACTCCTGGCCGTGATCACCGCCTCGGCCTGCGCCGGGCCGGGCGAGAGCACACCCGTCAGCTCCCACACCGCGGACGAGAGCGCGTCCGCGTCCGACGTGGACTTTCCCGAGGGCACCTTCGACTACCAGCTCGGCGCGTCCTACGAACCCCCCGCCGGGGTGGGCACGGTGGTCCGCGACTCCACGGCCGAACCCGAGCCGGACATGTACTCGGTCTGCTACGTCAACGGGTTCCAGACCCAGCCGGGCGACCTGGAGTGGTGGCTCACCGAGCACCCCGACCTCATCCTGCGCGACGGCTCCGGCGAACCGGTCGTCGACCCGGGTTGGCCGGACGAGCGGCTCCTGGACACCTCCACCGAGGACAAGAGGTCCGACATCGCCGGGGTCCTCGCCGAGACCGTCGCCTCCTGCGCGGAGAAGGGGTTCGACGCGGTCGAGTTCGACAACCTGGACTCCGACCTGCGCTCCGAGGGCCTGCTGACACCGGACGACAACCTGGCGCTCGCCGCCGAGCTGGTCGCCCTGACCCACGGGCACGGGATGGCCGCAGGGCAGAAGAACGCGGCCGAGGTCACCGAGCAGGGCAGGGACGAGGTCGGCTTCGACTTCGCCATGGCCGAGGAATGCTCCGTCTGGAACGAGTGCGGCGCCTACACCGACGCCTACGGGGACGACGTGCTGGCGGTGGAGTACCCCGAGGCCCTGGAGGAGGCCGGGCTGACCTTCGCCGAGGCCTGCGCCTCCCCCGGGGCGCCCACCAGGATGATCCTGCGCGACCTGGACCTGGTCGGCCCACAGGAGGAGGAGTACCTCTTCGAGGCCTGCTGACGAGGGAGGGCCCGTCCCTGCCGGATGCGCACGGCTTCCGCCCCGACGGACCGCCCCGGCCCGCTTCTTCCGGGCCGGGGCGGTCCGTCGCCGGAAGGCGGCGGAGCGGGCGGGCGTTCCTCACCTGGGGCGCACGAGAGCCCCACCCGGCGCGAACCGGGTGTCCGTGCCCGGTGAGAACAGCACGCTCGGCTCCCCCGAGGGGCGGAGGAGCCCCGCGTGCTCCAGGAGAGTCCCGTCCCAGCCGAGGGGGACCGCCCGGTACAGGCGCCAGCTCGGATGGGAGGCGGCCACCCAGCGGGTGCGGCCCGCGTGGCGCGTGTGCAGACCCCACCGGGCGGTCACGAACCGCTCGAACGGGGACGGGTCGTCGACCGGCCCGCCCACCCGCAGGTGGAACCGCCCCCGGGCGGGGTCCGGTGACCGGGGCAGGCGCCGCCGGGAGGCGTACGCGACACCGCAGCCCTGCTTGCCGACACTGACGTCCGACCACATGTACGGGAGCCCCGCGGCCGCGCGTCCGGCGAGGACGGTGTGGGCGGAGGAGGCCTCCAGTGACAGGAAGACCACCCCCCGGCGGCCGAGGCCGTCGACGGAGTACAGCCGGACGTTGACCTCGCCGTAGCCGCCGCCCGGAACCCCTCCCGGCAGGCGTGTGCGCGCCACGCGGAAGGCGACGACGCCGACGTAGGTGACACCGTCGAGCACGTCCGGTTCGGTGCCCGGGGGCAGGAACGGAGCCGCGGCCTCCGGAGGGAGCGGCCAGTGCCAGAAGGCGACGTCCCGCCACTCCTGGAGCATCAGGGCGGGCCGGGGGAGCGGCGGGGCGGTGAGCGCGGGGAGCCGCGGGGGGTTGGGTTCGGGAGTCATGCGGGCATGGTGTCAGCCCGGCCGCCGCCGGGGTGCGCGGACCGCCTCAGTCCTCGAAGCCCGCGCCGTCGAAGGCCACCTCGTCCTCGCTCCCGTCGGTGACCCACCAGCGCAGCGGCGTCGACCAGTCCGCCTTCGGTACCTGGTACAGCACCAGTTCGTCGGATCCGTCGGCGTTGTGGTCCGCGCAGGCGAAGACGTGGGCCGCCGGGGCGCCGCCGCCGGAGGAGCCGGTTCCGGGAGCCGGGCGCACCAGCGGAGGCGCCCCGCTCAGGACGGGGCCCGCGTCCGTGTCGTCCACCAGGTCGACGCCGTGGCCGCCCAGGCCCACCGCGAGCGTGTCGGCGCCGTCCCCGTCCAGGTCGCACCCGCCGAGCGAGCGGAAGACTCCGTAGGAGCCCTCGTCCCGGGGCAGCGAGACGGAGGAGGGCTCGGGCGCGTCCGTGCCGAAGGGGCCGTGGTACACGTTCAGCTTGTCGTCCACCTCGGGGAGCTCGGTCCCGTACCCCGGCTCGTTGTTCCTGCCCCCGTCGTCGCCGACGGCCAGGTCGGTCTCGCCGTCGCCGTCGAAGTCACCGAACACGGACATCCCCCCGGCGCGCAGTTCGGCCTCCCCCCACTCCTCGGGGTCGCCTTCCCCGGTCAGAAAGAGGGTGTTGCCGGGCTGCTCGCCGTCGTCGCCGCGCCGCACCAGCAGAGGGGTGGGGACCCCCTCCGCGACAGGGGCGGGCACCAGGTCGCCGGCCCGGGCCCCGACCGTGCGGTGGCCGGTGCGTTCGGGAACGCCCTCACGGTCGAACGGCCCGTACAGGACGCTCAGACGCGAACCCCCGTCCGACTCCTCGAACGAGACGAGGTCGGCGCGGCCGTCGCCGTCGAAGTCGCCGGGTGCCGGGGCCGCCCCGCTGGGCGACCACTCGTCGTCCTCGCCCTCCCCGGAGGACGCGGACGCCACGGGCACGGGCGCCTCGTCCGCGGCGGGTCCGGTGGGGCCGCCCCAGAACACCGCTGCCTCGCCGATCCCCTGCCCCGAGGGCGGAGCGGTCGTGACGGGGATGTCGGCGAAACCGTCCCCGTCCAGGTCGGCGGTCCCCGCCCGGAGGTGCTGACCGCCGCCGACGGAGGCGACGGCGGTCACGGCCCCGGCTTCGAGGCCCGTGCGCGTGGTCGGCTCGGGGCCGTGCTCCGAGCCGTAGACGACCACCAGCCGCCGGGTCTGCTCCCAGGCCCCCTCGCGTCCGGGGGTCTCCACGGGCCCCAGGAAGAGGAGGTCGGCGTAGCCGTCCCCGTTGACGTCGTCGGGGACCTCGCCGCCACCGCCCTCGGGGACGGGGGCGAGTCCGTACACCTCGTCGGCCCCCTGGTCCTGCCCGTCCGACGAACCCCCGGGTTCAGGGGCGTTCGCGCACGCGCCCAGGAGGAGGACGCAGGCGAGGGCGAGCGGGACGGGGCGGAGGGGGTACATGGGATCGTCCGATCGTCGGGGAGCCGGCACGGCGGGCGTGCCCGGTCGGCCTTCGGGGATCCCGCCAGGGTAGTGGGAGGCTCGAAGGGCACACGGAGCCGGGCTCAGCGGCCGAAGGAACCGCTGTCGAACACGCTCTCCGAGCCGTGGACCACCACCGGGCGCGGCTCTGCCCCGAAAACCTCCCCGACCTCGGTGGAGGCGCTCAGGAAGAGCAGGTCCGCGAGGCCGTCACCGTCGACGTCGTCGGCGACCCAGCCGCCCCGGCCCCCGGGGACGGGGCGAGGACTCATGGACCTGTTCGCCGACCGGGTCCTGCTCGTCGGCGCGGCCCCGGGGCTCAGGCGCGTGCGGCCGAGTACGCACTCAGGCTGGTGTAGGCCAGCGAGAACAGCGGGGTGGGCACCCCCAGCTCGCGACCCCGCGCCACCAGGTCCCCGATGATCTGGTCGGCCTCCACCGGGTTGCCCTGTGTCAGGTCCCAGTACATCGAGGTCGTGGTCGTCGCCGTCGTGTCGGCGACGAACGCGTCGGCCCGGTCCAGGGCGTCCTGGCCGGGCGGGTACCCGGCCGCCGTCGCCACCGCGATGGCCTCGGCGAACATCCCGGACGTGAACTCCTGGCCGCCGGGCGCGCTGTTGATCGGGCCGATCGGTGCGCGCATCAGGCACGTGCACGCGCCCAGGGCCGCGAGGAACACCCACTTGTTCCACAGCTCCTGGCGCACCGAACCGGTGAGGGAAGCCGCGTAGGAGCCCGTGTCCAGGGCGGCGTGCACGTCGGACGGAGCCACCACGGGGTGCTCGGAGAGGGGGCCGTAGATCAGTCGGCCCATCCTGCCGACCTCGACGATCTCGCCCTCCGCGCCCAGCCGGGTCATCACCATGGCCACACCGCCGTAGACCCGGTCGGCACCGAACCGCTCGACCAGCGCGTCGACGTGCCGCATGCCGTTGAGGAACGGCAGGACCACGGTGTCCGGCCCCACCGCGGGGGCGGCGTCCTTGAGAGCGGCGTCGAAGCCGTACGACTTCACGGCGAGGACGACCAGGTCGTAGTCCGCCCCCAGCCGGTCGGCGGTCACCGGGGTGACGGGGACCGTCTCCACACCGCCGTCCACGCCGCGAAGGACCATCCCCTTGCGCCGGAGGAGTTCGGCGCGCGCGGGGCGGACGAGGAAGTCGACGTCCCGGCCCGCCTGAACCAGGCGTGCACCGAAATAGCCGCCGACGGCTCCGGCACCCACGACAAGGATCTTCATGATTCTCCTACCCGGTGTCTGGTGAACACCGCAAAACGTATGACCATGGGACACCCGCAGGCAAGGGGGTGCCCCCGCTCGCACAGGGCCGCGGTGCCGACCTTCCCCGGGAGGTGTCAGGGGCCACGACCACTGCCTTTCAACTCCGGAACCCCTTCAACCCGGACGCCGCCACGTGCACGCCCGGCACGGGCCCGCCTCCCCTGCCGGACCGGATCCGTGAAAGGGGGTGCGCGATCCGGCTCGCCCTGGAAGGCTCGTTCGGCATGGGACACGACGAACCCCGCACCGGGGACGCGTTCGGAAGCTGGGGCTCCGGCACCCCGGGGAGGTCGCAGGCGGTGGAAGACGAGGCACGGGACGTGGCACCGGGGGAACCGGGAGAGGTGGTCCACCGGTCGCCGCAGCTGTGCGGGGGCACTGCGGCAAGCCGGAGGAGAGCGCGCGGGCGTGGGGCCCACGTGGATGCACCGGGGTGACGATCACTCCGCTGATCTGGTGTTTTTGCGCCGGTTGGCATGGAAGCGCGCTTTCTTCTGACGGTTCCCGCACGTGTTCATGTCACACCATCTGCGGGTGCGGCTCTGGCTGGTGTCGAAGAAGGCGGCCTGGCAGGTCGGAGATGCGCACAAGGCCAGTTTTCCGTCTCGTTCGCCTGCGATGACGCTGATCGCGTCGGCGGCGATCACGCTGAGGGCGTCTTCCACGCGGGAAGCCGAGCCGAGCCGCCATCGCCGCTGACCCTCGGGCGTCAGGATCGCCGCGGCCCGGCCCTGAACGCTGCGGTCGTTGATGACCTGGACAGCGGATGCGGGGAGAGCGCCCTGGATCGCGGACGCTGTCGCGGCGGCGTGAATCGACTCCCTCAGCTCCCGGGCGAGGTCGAGCTGGGCAGCGGTGCAGGAGTCCACGGCGAGGCCGTTCACGGCCAACCAGTCGATGAGTCGGTGCGGCGTGGGAATGCGCTCCACAGCGTTGCCACGACGCTCCGTCAGAGTCGCCGTGAAGCTGGTCGCCAGCACGTTGCCGAGGCGGAAGTCAGGGTACTCGGCGCGCATGGAACCACCTTAGCAGGTTGCACTCTGGCGCAAAGGCCTGCTAGAACCGCCTTAGCCGGTTCGCAATAGTTCGCAGCCGGTTCCGCGATGGCCAGGAGGTCCCGTGCCCCGTCCAACCAGCGACGTGCAAGCATGTGAAGTCCACGCAACCGACGCCGACCTCGACGATCTGCGCGCGCGACTGGCCGCGGCGCGGCTACCGGAAGCCGAGACGGTCCATCACGCCGCGCCCGACCCTCGCCGATGGGAACAGGGCGTTCCTCTCGCCGACCTCGTCGATGTCGTGAACTACTGGCGCACCGGGTACGACTGGCGGTCGTTCGAAGAGCGCCTCAACCGTGTCGGCCAGTTCCGCACGACCATTGACGATCTGGGAATCCATTTCCTGCACCGCCGATCCGCGCGCGCGGATGCCACTCCGCTGATCCTGACGCACGGCTGGCCGGGCAGCATCGCCGAGTTCATCGATGTAGTGGACGAGCTGGCAGATCCCAAAGAGGCAGACACGACGGCGTTCCACGTCGTGGCCCCGTCGCTGCCAGGCTTTGGCTACAGCGACAAGCCGGCCACCACCGGGTGGGGAACCGAGAAGATCGCGGCCGCATGGGTGGAACTGATGGGAAGGCTCGGCTACGACAAGTTCGTAGCCCACGGCGGCGACTGGGGAGGTAATATCACCACGGTTCTCGGCGGCAGGTTCCCGGCGCACGTTCTGGGCATCCACACGACGTTCGCGGAGGCGCCGCCCGGGTTGACAACGGACGGGCTGACGGTGGTCGAGCGCGAGTGGACCGAACAAACCCGCGATTTCTGGCGCCACCGCGCGGCGTACGCGAAGCAGCAGGCGACCCGACCGCAGACCATCGGCTACTCGCTCGTCGACTCGCCGGTCGGGCTTCTCGCCTGGATCCTCGACAAGTTCGCCGAGTGGTCGGATACCGAGGACAGCCCGTTCGAGACGATCTCCAGAGACAGGGTTCTTGACAACGTCACCCTGTACTGGCTGACGCGGACCGGCGCGTCGTCGGCCCGCATCTACTACGAAAGCCACAACTCGCTCGATCCCGAACTTCGGGTCGACGTCCCGTCGGCGATCAGTATGTACCCCCGCGACATCGAGAAGTGTCCGCGCCCCTGGGCACAGGAGCGGTACCGGAACATCGTCCGGTGGAGGTCGCCCGAAAAGGGGGGACATTTCCCGTCGCTGGAGGTCCCCGAGTGTTTCGTCAAGGACCTACAGGAAGGCCTCGCGGCAGTACTGGCCGCCCATCGGTGAACGCGGCTCGGCGATCCGGCACCCGGTCCCCGCCTGATCCGACTCAAGGCGTTGCCCGACGGCTTTCGGACCGAGCTCGTCGAGACGGCAGAACGTGGTCGGACAGGGCGCGGCGAAGACGGCGTGGAACATGCCGAGGTCCTTCGGATGTAGGCCTCGGCGGCTACCCGCCACCGCCCCGACCGCACCCTTCATGCGAAGAGCCGGTCGTGTTTTTTTGTCGAATCCCCGCCTTCGTGTCACGCACGTGGGGATGGACCAGTGCCGGGCGGGCCGTGGCCGGACGCGACCTGTCCGGCCTGCGCAGGGGACGGCCCTCCTCGACGACGCAGCGGGCCGACGCGAGGCGCCCTGCGGGGGCAGGGGCGCGTTGGCGTGGGTGGTGCAGGGCATCGAGGGCCTGCCGGTCCGGTGGTGGACGTCGCGATCCACACCGTTACCGGAGGCCCTCTTCGCCTGTGTCGCGCGGTGCGGGTGTTACCAACCTCAGTGGTCAGTACACCTAGAAGGGGTCCTCCTCCGATTCCAGTGCCCGCAGCCCGGCAGCACCCGCAGCCGGGCGCCGGCCCGGCGCTTCGCCATGGCCGCGGCCTGCCGCGCGGACAGCAGTGGGCTGAGCCCGCCGCGGATGAGCAGGGCGGGATGGGGGGACCCCAGCCAGTCGTCCCAGAAGTTCCCGACGTTGCCGCGCTGGGCGGCCATCACGTCCTGGTGGTCGAACCTCATGCGCCATGCCCCGTCCCGCTCGTGGGCGCTGTCCATGAAGTACCCGAGCGCGGGCACGCCCTCGCCGACGAGGAACCCGGCCAGTGCGTCCCGGCTCGGGAACGTCTGCGGCCAGCCGGTGATGTCGAGCACCGGGGGGTCGATCTCCGAGGCGTCGGTGACGGCCCCGGCGTCCTCGACGACCAGGGCGCGCACGAGTCCGGGGTGGCGGGCGGCCAGTTGGTACGCGGTCACCCCGCCGAGGGAGTGGCCCAGCACGAGTGCCGGGCCGGGCCCGAGATGCCTCAGGAAGGCGGCGGCGTCCTCGACGAAGGCGTCGCGGCCGAAGTCGCCGCCGTGCTCGGAGAGTCCGTGGCCGCGCTGGTCGAGGGCGATGATCCGGAACTCCGGAGCCAGGTACGGGGCGAGCGCGGCGAAGGAGGAGGCGCGGCCGAACGCCCCGTGCAGTGCGACCAGCGGGACGCCGTCGCCGCCGTGGTCGAGGTAGCTGAAGGCGCGGCCGCGCAGTGTGACGGGGGTCTGGGCGATCATGTGGGCGGCGTGTTCCTCGGGTCGGGAGCGCGGGCGTCGTATCGGGGCCGGGCCCGTGCGCGGGTGAGGTGAACGGGGGAGACGGGAGTGCGATGAGCGCCCCCGCCTCCTTCCCGCGCCCCACGGTAGGGCCGCCGCCCGGTCGGTGCCGTCCTGCGGCACCGGAACCCGGGCGGGGCGAGGGTCAGGAGTCCTCGGCCGTGACCCTCGCGGCGTACCGCGCGGCCAGGGTATGGAAGGCCTCCTTGGGCTCCCAGTGGCCGTCGTCGGGGGACAGCCCCGACTCCGGCGTCGGCGGACGCACGATCCCGAAGCTCGCCATGTCCAGGTCGCGGGTGGGGTCGCAGGAGTGGTGGCAGTCCCCTTCGATGAACATGCACACGAACGCGCCCATCACGTCCTCGGTCTCGTACACGTCCAGCATCTCGCCGATGACCTCGGCCTGGACGCGTTCGTCCCGGACGTGGTCGCCCGTGACCCGTCTATCGTCCAGGTCGGCCCAGTCCATGATGTCGGCGCCGGAGCCCCCCTGGTACCGTGCCGCCTCGTACGAGCAGCAGCCGAACTCGGTGACCAGGACCGGTTTGCCGGTGGCCCGAAGCCGCCGCAGTCCCTGCCGGTAGGTGGCGCGGGTCAGCACGTCCAGGTAGTAGTCCACCCCGATGACGTCGAACGGGGTCCAGTTCACGCTCTCCCAGGTCCCCGCGCCGTAGGTGAGCGGTCCGCCGAACCGCGCCCGCGCGGTGGCGGCCAGCTTGCCCAACAGGCGGCCGAGGCGGTGGTTGAACAGCGGAAACAGCGGAAACAGCAGGCCCAGAGCCGAGCTGCGCGAGCCGAAGTCACGGCCCGGGACGATGCCCCGCACGAACACGCTGAGCTCGCAGCCCACGTTGACGCCGACCCTGTCCGGGTGCTCCTCGCGCAGCCGCTCGGAGAACTCCGCCGTCCGCGCGAGGCGGGCGACGACCTCCTCCTGGGCGCCGTCCACCAGCCGGGGCTGGACCCACACGTACAGCCCATGGGCCAGGGCCAGGCGGGCCGCCTCCTCCAGCCTCCCCAGGTCCTCCCCGAACACCATCACGGCCGTGCAGTGCAGGTCCTCGCGGATCACCCGCATCTCCTCGTCCACCACGTCGGACCGCCAGCGGGGCCGCGAGTGCTGCCCCGGCAGGTAGCTGGAGCCGACGTCGTACAGGATCCCCTTCTGCTGGAGTTCGCGGCGGGGGCCGGGCACGGCGTCCGGGACACCCGAGGCGAGTGCGGGCCGGCGGCTGCGGAGCGCGGTCACGGCCCACAGGGCCGCCAGCGCCGGACCGAAGACCAGCAGTGCCTCCCACAGGCCGGGCGCCTGGAGCAGCCGCAGGTCGAGCGCGGTGAACACGAGGCCTCCGGCGGCCAGGGCCGTGCGCGCCGCGAGCACCGTCCACACGTCGCCGGTGTTCATCCGCAGGACGCCGGTGAACACGCCCAGGAGGAACAGATATCCCGTGTTCGCGTACGCGCCGGTGACCAGCGCGGCCGACACGGCGAACAGGGCGGCCTGGATCAGCAGGGCCGCCCAGGGGGAGAAGCGGTCGCCCAGGACGTGCTGCGCGTAGCCGCGGAACACCAGTTCCTCGGGCAGCAGTTGGGCCAGCAGGAGCAGTGGAAGCACGACGGCCAGTGTCAGGGCTGCGTCGGTCGCGGCGTCGGGGTCGACGGAGGCGGCGCCCACCGCCACCGCGACCCCCAGGAGCAGCGCGGTGGCGAGCAGGGGCGCGAGCAGGGCGGCCAGAGGCGTGGCCCAGCCCCGGGGTGAGCGGCCCAGGCCGAACGCGGCCAGGGGGCGGCGGTCCAGGAAGCGGGCGGCGGCCCACACCAGGGGCACCACCCCGGCCATGGTGAAGGCGGTGCGCACCGCCAGGACGAGCGGTGCGTCCGCGGCGGCGTCCGGCCCCGGGAACAACGTGGTGGAGGCGGTGGCCAGGACCCCGATCACGGTGGCGGCCGCGGCCACGAGGACCGCCCGGACGAGCGGCGTCGCGCGCGGCGCAGGGGCAGGGCGGGACGCCGACGGCGGCTGGGCCGGGGACGGGTCCCCCGCTGCCGGGGTCTTCTGCGCAGGCCGGGGCACCCGCTCCGACGGGGGCTCCTGCCCAGGTCGGGACTCCTGCCCCGGTGGGGGCGTCTGTTCGGGCATGGGGGCCTCCCCGAGATAAACTCCGTACGCCGTTCGGCTTATCGAACAGTGTACGGAGTTTTCGGGAGGAGACAACGGTGGCGGACGTCCACGACCCCAGGAGCACCCTCGAACTGCTGTGGGGCGGCCCGGGCCGCCCCCGGCGGGGACCCCGGCACCACCTCACCGTCGAGGCACTCGTCGGCGCCGCACTGGAGGTCGCGGAACAGGAGGGTGTCGACGCCCTCTCCATGCGCCGGGTCGCGGCCCGGCTCGGCGTGGGCGCGGCCACCCTGTACACCTACGTCCCCGACAAGTCGGCCCTGATCGCCCTGATGGTGGACACGATGATCGGCGAGGCGCCGCTGCCGCACACCCGCCCCGGGACCTGGCGGGAGCGGGTCGAGGCATGGGCGCGCGAGGACCTGCGCGGGTACCGCGAACACCCCTGGCTCGTCAGCCTCATGAGCGCCGCCCGCCCCGTCGGACCCCACGCCTTCGCCTGGGCCGACTCGGCGCTCCGGGTCTTCGACGGCACCGGGCTGACCGGCCGCGAGGCGCTCACCGTCGTCGAGGCCGTCGACGGCTACGTGCGGGGCCACGTCGCCAAGGTGGTCGACGCCGACCGGGCCGCGCGGTGGACCACCCCCGACGGCCGCTCGTGGGACTCGGTACAGGACGCCTTCCTGGACGCCCGCGCCGAGCCCGGACGCTACCCGGCGATCGAACGCCTCACCGGGGCCCCCGGCCCCGAGGAGGCCTTCGAGGCGGGGCTCGCATGGCTCCTGGACGGGGTCGCGCAGCGGATCAGGGAGCGCGCCGCCGGGTAACCGCGCGGTGCTCCGCCAGCAGGCCGGGGGAGAGCAGGTGGGCCAGGCGCGCCCGTTCCATCCGGGTGACCAGGTCCAGGCGTGTGACGCCCAGGGAGCGGGCCGCGCGGTCCAGTTCCCAGCCGGCCTCCCCGATCACCCGAATCAGGTGCCCGCGGCGGCTCTGGGCGGTGGAGAGCCGCAGCGACTTGAGGTAGGCGACGCGCCCGTACCGGTCCGTGATCACCTCCCCGACGTGGTCGGCGCTCCCGCGCGTGAAGGCCGGGGCCAGCCACCCCACCGTGAACGCGCGTTCGCGGGGGTCCGCGTCAGCGGGGCCGCCGAAGTCCCACCTCCCCCCGGTCTCGTGGAGGCTCCCCGTCAACGAGGACAGCATCAGGTCGTCGTGCGCGCGCAGCGTGTCGCCGCGGCTCCGCTCCACCCGCGCGCGCAGGTCCCCCAGGGACCTGACGCCGCGCGCCCGGACCGGCGTGTACAGCGGTTGTACCCCGCCCGCGAGCAGCCCGTACGTGTACAGGCTCTCCCCGAACATGTCCATGAGCAGGCTGGCGTGCAGGGCCCGGTAGTCCTCCGGGTGCGGGTACAGGTGAGCCGACGCCAGGACGTCGGCGACGTGGACCACCACGCCGCACTGGTCCGGGTGGATCTCGAACACCCGCAGCGCCTCCGCCAGGCCCTCGACCTCCCCGCCCAGGTACGTGGTCAGTGCGGCGGGCGACAGGCCGTGGCGGACGGTGGACCTGGACCACTCCGCCCAAGCGATCGAGGGGCCTCCCGACTGCAGGGACACCAACCCGTCCGCCGCCATGTGCAGGGGCAGGAACCGCGCCCTGCCCCGGACGGCCGCGCGCACCTGACGGCCACGGAAGTCCAGGTGCACGCGGCGCGGGGGCGGGGACCGGTGGTCAACGATCTGGGTTCCGTAGGAGGCGCTGGGAGCGGGATCACCCTCCCAGGTCAGCACGTACGCGTGGGGGACGAAGCAGTGCATTTCGTCGTAGGGGGCGTCCGGGTCGTCCACCAGGTCACCGGCCGCCAGCGGGTGCAGTCGCAGCCGTGGGACCGGAGCGGACCGGAGCAGCGGCACCAGGCGGACGTTCCCCCACTGCTGGGCCGGGCCGGTGCGCACGTCCTCGCCCAGGGAGAGCCCCGGAAACCCCTCGCTCACGTGGCCTCCAGGTAGGCGTCGGCGGTGGCGCGCAGGTGCTCGCGCAGGTCGGACAGGCCGAGGCGACCCTCGCCGAACCGGGCCAGTTCGACCAGGGACGGCAGCGTGTGCGGATCGCGCAGGCCGATCGTGGGCACCGCGGGGGAGAGCGGCCGCATACCCAGCCCCTCGGCGTCGAACACCGGGTTGAGGTGCACCATCGCGGTCTCGCGGCCCGGGTCCACGTGCCGCCGCCACAGCGTGAGGGTGTCGGCGAGCAGCGGCGGGGTGCTGTCGTGTCCGTCGGACACCACGACCACGCGCGCGGGCCCGGTCTCAAGCGCGTCCAGGATCCGCTCCGCCAGGTGGGTGGGGCCCGTCGGGCGCACCGTCAGGGGGTCGGTGTGCCCCGACACCCAGTGTGAGGAGCCCTCCGGTGCCAGGGCCCGGATCAGGTGGTGGCAGGCCAGCGCCGCCGCCAGCGGGTGGTGGCGCCGCACCGGGGAGCCGATCGAGGAGTAGCTGTCGTCCAGCACCGCGGCCGTGCGCGGCCACGTCCCCGCCGCCGTGCCCGCGGCGCGGAGCGCCGACCCGGCAAGCGCGTCCTCCAGCTCCGCGCGGCGGTCGCGGCGCTCGGACAGCGGCAGGGACAGAACGTACACGCACAGGCGCAGCAGCGGGGCGGTGGTGAGGTCCACCCGTGTGTCCACGCCGTGGCGCCGGGCCCCCTCGCTGAGACGCAGTCGCTCCGCGCGGGTGGCGCGCTCGCGAACGCCCTCCAGGAACACGACCCGTGGCACCCGGTGATGGGCCGCGAACCCCTCGGCCACCGTGTACGGCAGGTCGTACAGGTCCGACGCCGAGTAGTGGGCCCTGCCGTGGGCCCGCAGCAGCGGGGACCCGTACCGGTGCCGCCGCCTCTTCGCGGGGGGTGAGAACAGGAACACGCCCACCTCGCCGGGCAGGTCGACGCGTGCGTGCCGGGCGGCCGCGCGCAGGCCCGACCGGTACTTGACCGCGTCCAGGGCCAGGTTCGGGCGGGCTCCGATCCACGCGCGCATCACGGCCCGCGTACGGCGGTTGTTGACCCGCTCCCGGGCCAGCCGTGTGAACAGGCGGTACACCCGCTGCGGCGGCATCTTCGCGAGGCGGCGCCGGATCAGGCCGTTCTCCCTGGCCCGCTCCTCGGCGGGTGCCACCGAGCGGGGAGCCGACAGCAGCCGGTGGACGACCATGGCGGCGTTGTGGTCGTTGACGTGCAGGGCCAGCGTCAACGCGTACACGTCCGGATGGGTCCCGTGCACGTACTCGTGCAGGAACTCCAGGGACAACCGCTGCTCTGCCGCACCCGAGTGGAACTCGCGCTGCCCGGTGGAGGAGATCGCGGCGCCCGCGAACAGCAGCAGGTCCTCACAGGCGAGCAGGTCGGCGTAGGTGTCGGTCATCAAAACTCCAGCGCGAGGAGGAGGGCGGGCCGGGAAGTGGTGGCGCGATCAGCGTGAAGGGTGCTTGAAAGGCAGTTCTCGGAAGTCGCGGTCGAGTCCCACGGCCCACCCCGCGCCGACCGTAGCAAACCCCCCGCCACCGCCGGTACCGGGTTTCGCGAACGCCGAGCTGTGGCCCACCGGGTCCCGGACGGGTGGGGCAGGTGGGCCCCGGACGCTCCGCTTCGCTCCCCCGGCGCCGGTCGGCGGGGGCCGAACGGCTCGCGCCGAGGGGACGGCCTACGTTGAGGCCATGGCGAAATACGCGTGGATGTATCGCCTCGGTCTCACCCCCTGGGAGCGCTACGGCGCCGCGGGCGGGGCACAGATCGAGGGCCTCCTCGACCGTGAGGGGAGGGAACGTCCGACCGGCCCCGGGCGGGCTCTGGACGTGGGGTGCGGACGCGGGCAGTTCACTCCCGTGCTGGCCCGGCACGGTTGGGAGGCGGTGGGCGTCGACATCGTGCCGGAGGCGATCGGGGCCGCCCGGCGCAAGGGGCCGGAGGAGGTCACCTACGTGGTGGGTGACGTGACTGCCCTCCGCCCGGCCGACCTGGGTACGTTCGACCTCTTCCTCGATATCGGCTGTTTCCAGGGCCTCGACCCGGACCAGCGGGCCGCGGAGGGGCGAGCTGTGACGGCGGTCGCCGCACGGGGCGCCACCCTGGTGATGCTCGCCTTCGGGCCGTCACGGTACCGGCGGCTCGTCGAGGGCGTCTCGCGGGCCGAGGTCGAGGCCGCGTTCCCGGGGTGGGAGCTCCTCACGGTCGAGGACGCCGACCCCACCGGTCTGGGGTGGCCCATGAACCGGACCTCGCCGAAGTGGTACCGGTTCCGGCGCGCCGCGGAGTGAACAGAGCCCCCCGGCGCACCTGGTGGACCGAGTAAGAACGTTGCCGGTGGGACGCGGGAGCCTCTGACCTCGATGATCTTGTACTTATCGTCTATTTCGACGCTTAAAATCGCTATAAGTACAAGATTGCGGTAGAAGGGGTGGTTCTGCGAACCTTTCTTTCTGGTTGCCTCATATTCCCTTATTTCCGAAAAAGGGTAATATTCGATTGACGAGCCCTCGTGCATGGCACCTGCAGGGGGAAGGTGTCGCCCGAGTATTTTCGGCACACCCCGAAAGCATTTTCCCCGGTCAGCGCCATCCTCTGGCATTTCGGTCCTCTCGTAAGAGAACCGGATAACGCCATCGCATTGACAAAAACGGTGATTGCGGAAGAAGATCGACCGGCAGGGGATTCGCAGTGGGCCGCCGTCCGAACGTATTTCTCACGGACCTTCCACGTGTTTTCGACCGCGGTCCTTTTTCGTGTCAGTCGGGGATGGGGAGTGCCGTATGCGCACCGGTGATGATGACGGTGACGGGCCCGAACGCGTGAGCGAGCCGGTGCTGCTCGCGGCCGGGGTGGCCGACCTGGTGTTCGACCGGGTCGGAGGGGCCCTGCGGGGAGCGAGGTCGCTGCTGGGCCGGTCGGACCTGCCTGAGCTGGCCGCGGACGGCCGGGAGGAGCTGCGCCGGCGGGGACAGCTCGCTCTGCGGCGCTACGTGTCGGTGCCCGAGTGCCACATGGAACTGCTGGCCCGGCGGGCCGCCGACCGTACCGGCCGCAGCGATGACTGAGACCCAGGAACAGATCCTGCTCAGGGCACGGGTGGACGCGGCGCTCCAGGTGTTCGCGCAGCAGGAGACGCACAAGCTCATCGCCATCGACGCCGACCTGCTCCCGGTGGTCGAACAGCTGCTCGCGGCGGTGAACGGCGGCAAGCGCCTGCGCGCGGCGTTCTGCTACTGGGGGTGGCGCGCCGCCGGGCAGCCGGACAGCGACGCGCTGGTCAGGGCTGCCGCCGCGATGGAACTGCTGCACGCCGCGGCCGTCATCCACGACGATCTCATCGACGAGAGCGCGATGAGACACGGCCTGCCGAGTGCCCACGTCGCCCTCAGCGCGGCGCTCACCGGCAGGGCGCGCCCCCGCACAGGCGGCCGCTCCCTGGCCATGCTGACCGGGGATCTGCTGATGTCCTGGGCCGCGCAGCTGTTCGTCTCCTGCGGCCTGCCCTCGGCCTACCTGTCCCGCGCCCGCGAGCTGTGGGCGGTCATGGCCAGGGAACTGATCGCCGGCGAGTGCCTGGAGGTCCTGCGCACCGGCGCCCCGCCCGACACGGCCAGGTCGCTCCAGGTGGTCCGGTACAAGACGGCCAAGTACACGGTCGAACACCCCCTGCGCATCGGCGGAGCCCTGGCCGGCGCCCCGGGTGCGCTGATGGAGGCCTTCACCGCCTACGGACTCCCCCTGGGCGAGGCGTTCCAGCTGCGCGACGACCTGCTGGGGCTCTTCGGCGACCCGGAGGTCACGGGCAAGCCGAACCTGGACGACATCCGGGGCAACCGGCCGACCGCCCTGTTCTCCGAGACCTGGTCGGCCGCCACCGCGACCGAACGCCGGGAACTGCGCGGTCTGCTCGGCAGACGCAGCCTGGACGGCGAGGGCCTGTCGAAGGTGCGCTCGATCACGCTGCGCACCGGGGCCCCCGGCCGGGTCGAGGAGATGATCGCCCAGCGCGTCGAAGCGGCGACCGACGTGCTCGTCCGCACGGACCTGCCGGACGAGGCCGCAGCCGCACTGTCCCTGATGGTCGCCGCGGCCGCGGCCCGCCAGTCCTGACCCGTCGAAAGGCCCCCATGTCCTACACACCCGACTCCATGGACGCACTGCGGCTCATGGGCGACGAACTCGCGGACGCGACGGTGGAAACGCTGTTCGAGCGCGGGGAGGTCGGCACGTTCAACACCCTCATGCGCTACTTCACCACGGTCGGCCAGGAGGTGCCGGACGGGCTGCCCGACGTGGCCCGCGAGTACCTGCACACCACCTCCGCACCCCCGGCCTGGGTCGACTGGGGCGAGATGGAGAAGGCCCGACTGTTCTTCATCGACAACAACGTGCACATCTCCACCGCCCTGGCCTTCTCCGCGATGCCCGCCTGCTATGTCATCCCGCACGTGGCCAGGCTTCTCAGCGCGACCCACGCACTGGAGTACCCCTCACGGCGTATGGCCGAGACCGGTCAGTTCACCGTCTACCTGATGCAGCCCGACGCCTTCGAGGCGGGGAGCAGGTTCGTCCCCGCGGCCCAGAAGGTGCGTCTGCTGCACGCCTCCATCCGCTACCACATGCGCCGCGAGGGCCGCTGGGACACAGCCGCACTCGGCACGCCGATCTGTCAGGAGGACATGATCGGCGGTCAGATGATCTTCTCCATCCAGGTCCTGGACGCACTGCACCGCCTGGGCATCCACATGTCGGTCGACGGCGCGGAGTCCTACCTCTACGCCTGGCGCATCGTCGGCGCGATGCTCGGGGTCAGCCCCGAACACGCTCCGACCGACATGGACGAGGCCCGGCGCTTCTCCGACCTTTACATGACCCGGTACATGGGCCCCTCCGCAGAGGGGGCGCGGCTGACCCGACAGCTCATCGACCTCTACGAGGAGGTCGTCCCCGGGACCGTCCTCGACCCGGTGGTCGCCGCTCTCATCCGCTACCTCATGGGAGACACCTGCGCCGACTGGCTCCAGGTCCCGCGCACCGGATGGGACACGGCGGTCAAGGCCTCGCCCGCCCTGCTCGGGGTCCTCGAACACATCGAGGACCGTTCGCCGCTGGGGGAGTGGGCCCTGGACCGCCTCGGCCATCTCACCACCCACCTGGAGCTCAGCTCCCTCACCCGCGGCCGGATCATGCAGTACGCCATTCCCGAACGGCTCAAGGCCGAGTACGGTGTCGCCTCCGCCGCACCCCGACTCCACCGCTGGACCCCGCCGCCCCCGACGCCCGTCTGAGGGCCCGGCCGTCCCAGCACATCTGCCGAGGGCGGGGCAGCCGCCCCGCCGCACCGGGCCGACACCCCTTCGGCAGAAGGGGGATTGACGCGTTCCTCACGCACGGTATAAGCCTGGTGGACAGTTTGCTACCGGAGGTGTGGATGGGTACCGGACGTGTCCGAGAGCACCGGAGACAACCCGGAACGCGCCGTCGGGGTCCAGCGGCCCCCGGCGGGGAGGCCCCGTGATCGTCCTCGGACTGTCCTCGGGAACCTCGGCCGACGGGATCGACGTCGCCGCCGCCGACCTGGAGCTGGACGCCGACCTGGTGGGACTGGCACCCCTGGGCCACCGCACCGTGCCCTACCCGGCGGGTCTGCGGGAGGAGATCCGGGGCGCACTGCCTCCAGAGGGAACCACGATGGAGACCGTGTGCCGACTCGACACCCGCATCGGGCAGGCGTTCGGCGAGGCGGCGCGGCTCGGTGCCGAGGAGCTCGCCGGGGGCCGCGCGGACCTGGTCGCCTCACACGGGCAGACCCTCTTCCACTGGGTCGAGGGGGCCGCGGTGCGCGGAACCCTCCAGCTCGGCCAGCCCGCATGGATCGCCGAGGCCACCGGCCTGCCCGTGGTCTCGGACGTGCGCACCGCCGACGTGGCCGCCGGAGGCCGGGGGGCGCCGCTGGCCGCGCTGCTGGACGTCCTCCTCCTCGGCGGACGCGCCGCACCCACGGCGGCCCTGAACCTCGGCGGCATCGCCAACGCCACCGTCGTCCGGTCCGGGGCCCCGCCCGAGGCCTTCGACACCGGGCCGGGCAACGCCCTGCTCGACGCGGCCACGCGCCGGGTGACCGGCGGGCGCTCCGACTTCGACGCCGAGGGGGCGCTCGCCCGGTCGGGCCGCCCCGACCCCGCCCTGCTCGAACTCCTGCTCGCCGAGCCCTACTACCGGCTGGCCCCGCCCAAGACCAGCGGGCTGGAGCTGTTCGGCCCCGCCCACCTCGACGCGGCGCTGCGGCGCACGGGCACACCCGGCGCCGGCCACCTCCTGGCCACCCTGGTCGAGGTCACCGCCGTCACCGTCGCGGACGCGCTGCGCCCCTACGGGACGGCCGAGGTGTTCGCGTCCGGTGGCGGAACACGCAACCCGGCGCTGATGGAACGGCTCGCCGCCCGGCTCCACCCGGCGCGGCTCCGCCCGTTCGACGCCCTCGGGCTGGACAACGACGCCAAGGAGGCCTACCTGTTCGCGCTGATCGGCTTCCTCACCTGGCACGGGCTCTCCGGGTCGGTCCCGGCCTGCACGGGCGCGCGCAGGTCACCGCTCCTGGGCCGCCTCACCCCGGGAGCCGGCCCCCTCCGGCTCCCCGAACCGGCGGCCACCGCCCCCGCACGCCTGCGCGTCGACGTCCGGGGCCCCTGAACAGACCGCACGCCGAACCGCCCCTCCGCCCCGACTCCGCCCCACCCCGGCGCCGTGACCCGCCCGCACGACCACCCGCCCCCCACCCTCCGGAGCCCTCCCGTGCATGCCGTCGATCTCGTGGTCATCGTGGTGTACCTGCTGTGCTCGGCGTGGCTCGGCCTGAGACTGTCCGGCCGCCAGCGCAACACACGCGACTACTTCATCGGAGGCCGCAACCTGCCCTGGTGGGCGGTGTGCCTGTCCGTCGTGGCCACCGAGACCAGCGCCCTCACGGTGATCAGCATCCCCGGCGTCGCCTACCTGGGCGACGTGACCTTCCTCCAGGTGGCCGTCGGCTACCTGATCGGGCGAGTGGTCGTCGCCTTCGTGCTGCTGCCGCGGTACTACCAGGGGGAGATGACCACGGCCTACGCCTACCTGGGCCTGCGCTTCGGCCGCGGCATGCAGGGCACCGCCTCGGTCACGTTCCTGTTCACCCGGCTGCTCGCGGACGGCGTGCGGATGTTCGCGGCCGCCATCCCGGTCAAGATCGTCCTGGACTCCTACGGGCTGGAACTGCCCTACTTCGCGATCATCGCCCTGCTCGGCGGGTTCACGGTCCTCTACACCCTCGTCGGCGGGATCAGGGCCGTGGTGTGGGTCGACGTCCTCCAGATGGCGCTGTACGTGGTCGGCGGCGTCGTCGCCCTGGCCGTCATCGTCAACAGCCTCGACGTGAACTTCCTCGCGGTCGCGGCCGACGAGGGCAAGACCCGGTTCCTCGACCTGACGTCGAACCCGGTCTCCTCCCCGTACGCCACGGTCACCGCGGTTCTGGGCGGTGCCCTGCTCTCCACCGCCTCCCACGGCGCCGACCAGATCATCGTGCAGCGGCTGCTGGGCTGCCGCAGCCTCCGCGACGCCCAGAAGGCGGTGATCGGCAGCGCCGTCGTGGTGTTCCTCCAGTTCGCCCTGTTCCTCACCGTGGGTCTCGCGCTGTACTCCTACTTCGAGGGCGCCTCGACCGCCCAGCTCGGGCTCGCCAACTCCGACGAGCTGTTCCCGGTGTTCATCGTCGAGGGACTTCCCGCCGGCCTCTCGGGGCTGATACTCGCCGGGATCATCGCGGCGGCGATGAGCACCCTGTCCTCGTCGCTGTCGGCGCTCTCCTCCTCCACCATGGCCGACCTGTACGAGCGGTTCACCCGCCGTGCGCTCTCCGACGCCCAGGGGCTGCGGCTCGGCCGCCTGTTCACCCTCGGCTGGGGGCTGGTGTTCGTCGGTGCCGGGGCCATGTTCACCGGGACCGACACCCCCGTCGTCGAACTGGGCCTGTCCGTGGCCAGCCTCACCTACGGCGGACTCCTCGGCGCGTTCCTCCTGGGCCTGTGGGTCCGCAGGGCGCGCCAGTTCGACGCAGCCGTCGCCTTCGGGGCGGCCGTCGCGACCATGGCCTCCCTGTTCCTCCTGGCACCGGACCTGGTCGGTTTCACCTGGTACACGGCGATCGGCACGGCCATCGTGCTCGGCCTCGGCTCCCTGCTCTCGCTCCGCCACCGCGGGCCGGCCCCTGCGGACGAGACCGGCGACGAGCCCGCGAGGACCACCGGGGAGGAGCACCCCTGACCCGCGCACCCGGCCTTCACACGTCCCACCGAAAAGCGGTTGCGCACGTGCTCCCCCAGCGACCACGATGGCCCGCGTGACAGGAGAACGCCGATGACCCACCACGCCCGTGCCCGTACCGTCCTCGAACACCCGCTGGCCGCGAGGGACGCCGGCCCCTACGGTGTCACCGGCGGGGAGGGCGGCTCCCTCTGGGCCACCCTCGTCCACCACGGGCAGATCGCGCGCATGGCCCCGGACGGCGCGGCGACCCTGTACCCGCTGGACTCCGCCACCTGCGGCCCCTCGCTCATCACCCCGGGCCCGGACGGGGCGTTCTGGTTCACCCGCACCCAGGACGACAGGATCGGCCGGATCACTGCGGACGGGGAGGCCGGATCCTTCGCGCTGCCCGCTCCCGGTGCACGCCCCTTCGGCATCACCGCCGGGCCCGACGGGGCGCTGTGGTTCACCGAGATGAACACCGACAGGGTCGGGCGCGTCACCACGGACGGAGAGATCACGGAGTTCCCCCTGCCGACACGGGGCGGGTTGCCCTCGGTCATCACCGCCGGGCCCGACGGTGCCCTGTGGTTCACCCTCAACCAGGCCGACGCGGTCGGCCGGATCACCGTCGACGGCATGGTCACCGTCCACGCCCTCCCCACCGGGGGCGCGGCCCCCGTGGGAATCACCGCGGGCGCGGACGGGGCTCTGTGGTTCGTGGAGATCGGCGCCGGCCAGGTCGGACGCCTCACCGTGGACGGAGACGTCCGGGAGTTCCCCCTGCCCCGCCGCGACGCGCGGCCCCACGCCATCGCCGCCGACCCCGCCGGCGGGTGCTGGTTCACCGAGTGGGGCGCGAACCGGATCGGACACGTCACGGCGGAGGGCGACATCGACCTCGTCGACCTGCCGACCCCGGACAGCGAGCCCCACGGGATCGCGGTCACCGCCGACGGTGCGGTCTGGGCGGCTCTGGAGAACGGGAACCTGGTCCGCCTGGCCACCTGAACCGGGGGACGGAGGAAGGCCCTCCGCTGCCCCGGGGGACCACGGGGCCGCCCCGGCGAGGTCAGGGGGAGCCGCGTCGGGCGATCGCCCGACCGATCGCCCGCGCCCCGTCGGGGAAGGACCCCGGGTTCGGGCCGGCGTAGTTGAGCCGAAGGTGGGGACCGGTGGGTTCGGCGGGGAACCACTCGTCGCCCGGGGCGACGACGACTCCGAGGGCCTCGCAGTCCGGGACGAACCGTGCCAGATCGGTGTCGTCGGGGAGCCGCACCCAGAGGTTCAGCCCGCCCCGGGGCACGGCCTCCAGGTGCGCGCCGGGGGCGTGCTCGCGCAGGGCCCCCACGAGGAGGTCGCGCCGGGCGGCCAACTGGTGGCGCAGCCCTCTCAGGTGGGTGCGCCACGCGGGCTGTGTGACGACGTCGAGCGCCACCGCCTGCAGCATGCCGCTGACGTACAGGGACTCGGACCGGGCGTCGGCGAGGATCCGCTCCCGGGCGGGGCCGCGGGCGATGATCCCGGCGACGCGCACGGCAGGGGACACGCTCTTGGTCAACGAACGCAGGTACACGACGTGCCCGCCGTCGTCGCGGGCGGCCACGGGCGCGGGGCCGGCATCGATCCCGAAGTCGTGCGCCCAGTCGTCCTCGACGAGGAACGCACCGTACCGGCGCACGGTGTCCAGTACCCCGTCGGCCAGGTCCGGCGACCAGCGGGCGCCGGTGGGGTTGGCGAAGTTCGGCTGGGCGTAGAAGGCGCTCGCCCCGGTGCGCTCGAACGCGCGGGCCAGGCCGTCCGGGTCCGGCCCGTCGGCGCCGCTGGGCACGGGCACGACCCGTACGCCCGACTGCGCGGCGGCCAGGAGCGCGCCCCAGTAGGTGGGCGACTCCACCAGGAGCGGCCGACCCGCGCCGACCAGTGCGCGAAAGGCGGTGCTGAGCCCGCTCTGGCTCCCCGGGAGGACGACCGCGTCGCCGGGCGCGGGCGGGGCCACCCCGACCGGGGAGGCCGCGCCCAGTTCGGTCGCGAACCAGGCCTGGAGCTCGGCAAGGCCCGCAGCCGGGGGCCTGCCGACGGCGGCCCCGCTGCGTGCGGCGCGCGTGAACGCGCCGCGTACCAGGCGCTCGGGGAGGAGCTCCCGGTCCGGATAGCCCGAGTGCAGCGCGACCACGTCGTTGGGCACGGTCCGCAGCGCCGCGGCGGAGTGAGGGGCCCTGGGGGCCGGTGAGCCGAGTACCGCGGTCTGCCACCCGTAGTCGTTCGGGCGCGCGACCCGGACCGCGCGCACGAAGGTGCCCACACCGGGGCGGCTCTCCACCGACCCCTGCGAGGCCAGTGTCCGCAGCGCCTTCTGCACCGTGACGGGACTCGCCTCGTACTGCGCCACCAACGCCCTCGTGGACGGCAGCCTCGCCCCCGGCGGGGCTGTGGCGATCCACGCGCGGAGTCCCGCGACAATACGCGCACTGCTATCGTTGTTCATGAATGATAAGAGTAGCGCTACTCCTCCGGCGCCGACAGCGCTATCGACCTCCCGTGCCGGTCTGCTCTGGGGACTGCTCGGAGTCGCGGCCTTCTCCCTCACCGTCCCGCTCACGCGCGTCACCGTCGAGGGCGGCGCGATGTCGCCGCTGTTCACCGGCTCGGGCCGGGCGGTCGTCGCCGCGCTCCTCGCCGCCGCGGCGCTGGCGTGGACGGGGCAGCGCCTGCCCCGCGGAGCCCAGTGGGGCCGCCTGGCGGTCGTCGCGGGAGGCGTCGTCGTGGGCTTCCCCGTCCTGACCTCGTTCGCGCTCACCTTCGCACAGGCAAGCCACGGAGCTGTCGTGATCGCCCTCCTGCCCGCTGCGACAGCGGTGACGGCGGCGCTCCGGGGGAGTGAGAGGCCCCCGGCGTCCTTCTGGACCATGGCGGCCGTCGGCGCGGTGGCCGCCACCGCGTTCGCCGCGTTGCAGGGCGAAGGTCCCGGCGGGCCGCACTGGCCCGACCTGCTCCTGTTCGGTGCCGTGGCCGCCGCCGCGGTCGGCTACGCGGAGGGCGGACTCCTGGCGCGCGAACTCGGTGCCTGGCAGACCGTCTCCTGGGCGCTCGTCCTGTCCGCGCCGCTGATGGCGGTCCTCACCGGTGTCGCGGTGGTCCGGCAGCCCCCGAGCGGTACCCCGGTCGAGTGGGCGGCGTTCGCCTACCTGGCGGTGGTGAGCATGTTCCTCGGCTTCTTCGCCTGGTACCGGGGGCTCGCCATCGGTCCGATGGCGCGGGTCGGCCAGGTCCAGCTCGTCCAGCCGGTGATGACCATCGGATGGGCCGCCCTGCTCCTGCACGAGCAGCTCACCTGGCCCACTGTCCTCGGTGGGGCCGCGGTGGTCGCCTGCGCCGCGATCGCCGTCCGCGTCCGCCTGCGACCGACCGCGGGGGCCGGCGCCGTGGCCGGGACCGCCGCGGAGGCGGGCACCGCGGCCCCGCCTCCGCGCCGGCCCCCCTCTGTCAGCCGGTGAACAGGGCCGTGGCCTGGACCGCGGTCTGCACCACCCCGTAGCCCAGGGCCATGACCACGACCACCCACAGGAAGAGCGCCGCCGCCTTCGACAGCGGCTGCCCGCCTCGTTCTCCACCGCCCACAGGGGCCTCCTTCCGCGGCCCGGTACCTCCGGGCGCTTCCTGTTCCCGCTGTCCGCCGGATGCCCCGGTCGTGCGACCGGGGCTCACGAGACGGCCTCGCGGGACCGTTCCGGGCCGGCCGCCCCCGGGTGCCGGGTCACGGACGCCGACAGCGGGCGCACCAGCATGTTGGCCGTGAAACCGACCGCCATCACCACCACCATGAGGTAGAGGGAGGCGGTGTACAGGTCGGCGCCCGAACGGCCTGCCGCGAGCTGGCTGTCGGCGATCACGTTGACGATCAGCGGCCCCGCGATACCCGCGCACGACCAGGCGGTGAGGAGCCGGCCGTGGATCGCCCCGACGTTGAACGAGCCGAACAGGTCCTTCAGGTAGGCCGGGATCGTCGAGAAACCGCCTCCGTAGAAGGACAGGATGACGCCGGTGACCGCCACGAAGAGCACCACCGAACTCGTGCCCGCCACGGCGATGAGCAGGTACAGCACGCAGCCGATCCCGAGGTAGCCGATGTAGGTGCGTTTGCGCCCGAGGGCGTCGGACGTGGAGGACCAGACGAAACGCCCCAGCATGTTGCACAGGGAGAGGACGCCGACGTACCCGGCCGCCTCGGCCGCGCCGACGCCGCCGAAGAAGTCCTGCACCATGGGGGCGGCCTGTTCGAGGATGCCGATCCCGGCGGTGACGTTGCAGAACAGCACGATCCACAGCAACCAGAACTGCCGGGTGCGAAAGGCCGTCTCCACGCTGACGCCCTCCTGGGCGGGCTCGTCACCGGAGGGGGCCCGGACGGGCGTCCCGCCCTCGGGGGTCCAGCCCGGCGGCGGCACCCTGACGGTGGCCGACCCCAGCATCATGGCCGTGAAGTACACCGCTCCCAGGGTGAGGAACGTGGGGACGATCGCCTCGGAGGGCGTCTCGGCGTACCGGTCCAGCAGGGCGGAGGACAGCGGGGACGCGATGAGCGCACCGCCCCCGAACCCCATGATGGCCATGCCCGTGGCCATCCCCGGCCGGTCGGGGAACCACTTGATCAGCGTGGAGACGGGCGAGATGTACCCGATACCGAGGCCGATCCCGCCCAGGACCCCGTAGCCGAGGTAGAGCAGCCACAGCTGGCCCGTCGCCACGCCCAGCGCGCCGACCAGGAACCCGCCCGCCCAGCACACCCCGGAGACGAACATGGCCTTGCGCGGACCGTTGCGCTCCACCCACTTGCCGCCGAACGCGGCGGACAGGCCGAGCATGACGATGGCGATGCTGAAGACGACCCCGATCGCGGTCAGCGAGGTGTCGAAGCGCTCGACGAGGGGGGTCTTGAAGACACTGAACGCGTACACCTGGCCGATGGAGAGGTGGACGGCGAGTGCTGCCGGAGGGATGAGCCACCGGCTGTAGCCCGGGGGAGCCACACTTCTCTCGCGGTCAAGGAACGACGGCATGGACCATCCTCTTCACAGATCGGACACGCGCGGCGTACCGGACGCCGCGCGTGGGTTTTCAGGTGCGGTTCCCGTTCTTCACGGGGTCATACGATGCGGGGCGGGGGGATCCGCGGGGGCGGGCCGGCCGGAGTGGTGCCGGCCCGGACCGCCCTTGACGCCGGTCCCGGACACTGCGGACCGGGAGGCGGGGGCGAGCACGGGGCCAGGGGGCCCACCCGCGATGACGGGCCCGATGGTGTTGTCGACTTCCGGATCAGCCGGAGTGTCGTGCCCGGTGGGGATCTGCCGGGATCGCCGGACGGTTCTCCCGCCCCCGGAAACGGGACGGGTGGAACGGTTTCTGCGCTTCGCGGCGGTGGTGCGGAACCCGCATTCGAGTTCTCTCGTCGCGGCAGAGATCGCGGTCCGGGTAAAGGGACACGCCTTCACCGTCCGGGTGGGGTGACGCTCTTTCGCCAGCGCTGCGAGGTACCTGAGCTGGCTCGACAACATGCGGACACAGTACAGGCGCGTATCCCACCGAACAAGGGCGGGGCCGACTGCGGTGGGAGCGGCACATCATGGATCACCTTGGGTGATCGGATCATCGGAGGAAGCCGCTCCAGCCGGGGCGCAGACGTGACCCCCGGCCGGATCGAACGCGCCCCGATCCATGCCCCTGAACTGCACTGTCGACTCCCCAGGGTGCTTCGGTCCGGTCCTCGGCGATCGGCCGCCGGTCGAACGCGCGCACCTGCGGGCCCTCACCGCCGGTGAGGGCGCTCTCAGGCGCACCGGCCGCCCTGCCTCCTCCGCGCGGGCGGGCGCGACGCGCACCCCCTCCGCCCACCGGTCGACCCGGGCGGCCTCCGTGGCGGGGAAGGGCCGGGGAACGTACGACAGGGCACCGGTGATCGAAGGCATTCGGCCCCGGCGGGCACGGGAGAAAAGGTGTGTGCGCACACGTGCGCGGACCGGGGAACGGCGGCAAAGGGCGGCGCGGAAGGCAGAGGAGGCGGGATCGCATTCTCCGCCGCCCGGGTCGCCCGAGCCGCCTGTGGACAACGGAGCCGGCCGCGGGAAAGACGCGGGTGCCCCCTTCGACGGCCCGGCGCACCCGCGTCTTCCGGCGTCCCGCCCCGCCGTGGGCGGAACGGGCGTCCGCGCCTCGTAGACTGAAGGGTCCAGCGCGGACGGGGGAGGCCCCCGGCGGTCCGTGCCCGCACACGTGCCCCGCCCAGGCGGGGACCAGACCCGGATCGGAAATCCTTGTACCTGGCTCGCATCAGTCTCAACTCCAAGCGCAGCACACCCATGGAGCAGTGGGCGACCATGGGCCGCGCCGTGCGCCAAGCGGTCGACCCGGACCCGGACTCCGACGCCCGGGTCCTGTGGGCGCGTGTCTCCCCGACCACCCTGGTGGTCAGCTCCGACACAGCCCCCGCGTGGGGGAAGATCCCCGGCGCGTATGCGGCGACGATGCAGCCGCCGCCCCGGCACACGGAGGGCGAGACCATCCGCTGGGAGCTGATCGCCGCGCCCACCGGGCAGCGCGGTGCCGAGCCGACCGCCGAGGACCCGCGTCCGCGCGGCAAGCGGGTCGCCCTGGAGGAGCCGGAGTTCGAGGGGTGGCTGCAGGCCAAGACGGCGGGCGCGCTGCGGGTGACCTCCGCCCGGTGGAAGCGGCTGGGCGGCAGGCCCGCCCGGTACCACTTCACGGGCGAGGCCGTCGTGGAGGACAGCGAGGCTTTGCAGGAGCTGTGCCTGGGAGGAATCGGCGCGGGCCTGAGCACCGGCGCCGGTCTGCTCCTGACCAGCACCGCGCCGAACGTGTAGGGGCGGCGCGGCGTGCCTTCCGGTGGCGGGGCGGCCGGGGCGGCCGCCGCCGTGGCCCGCCCGCGCGGGCGGGCCGGACACACCTCAGTGGAACACGGAGTCCAGGTACTCGTTGACGAGCTTGACGTCGAGGTGGTCCTTGCTCCGGCCGAGCAGTGTCTTCCACACCCGCACGTTGTCCAGGACCGCGAAGCGCAGGCCGTCGATCACCTCGGCGCCCTCGATCAGCTCGTCGACCGTCCAGATGTCGGGGAACCAGCCGTTGAGGATCTCGACCCGGCCGTCGAAGAGCAGGACCCTGCGGACCCCGTCCCCGAAGGGGGCGTCCTCGGGCTCTCCCAGCGCCAGCGCCCTCTCCCAGGCCGCCCCGCGGGCGACGACGTCGATGTCCCCGACGTCCCAGCGGATGCCGTGCGCCAGGAGCGGACCGCTACCGGCGATGACGAAGTCGTGTTCCGGGAGCCCGATCGACAGGACTTTCCTGATCAGGTCGTGTTCTCTGAGGTTCACGGAAACCCTCCGGTCCGGGTGGCCTCGCACCCATCTCACGACAGTATAGTGCGGGCCGCGAATCCGACGAAGGCCGCGACCCCCAGACTGCTCAGGGTGCCGATCATGAAGTACTCCGCGAAACCCTTCTGGTTGGCCCGCAGGTCGGGGAACCTCGCCAGGGCCTTGACGGCGACCACCAGGGCGGCGCCCTCGGGCCGGCCCACGAGGACGAAGGTGTAGATCAGCGACCGCTCCAGCCAGCCGACCACCGCGCCCGCGCCCCTGAGCGACCTCATCTCCTCGCCCTCCTCCCTGTCGAGGGCGTTCGTGAACGGGCGCAGGAGGTGGGTGACGACCTCCCCGCCGACGAACGTCGCGAGGAAGAACCCGGCGACGACCACGAAGACGCGGTCGTCGCCGAGCAGCCCGGCCGCCAGGGAGAGGAAACCGGACGCGTCATGGACCAGGGCGCCGACCAGGCAGGTGCCCGCGAGCGCGCCCAGGGGCCACAGGACGAGCCCGCGGCGGTCGTTGAACAGGGACGGTGACGTCTGGGCGTTCTCGTCGCTCCTGGCCAGGCGCGCGAGGGCGACCGCGATGGCCGGGCAGGCGAGGACGAGGACCACCGGGCCCCAACCGGGCAGGAACGGCGCCAGCGCGTACAGCGCGAAGGCGAGGGCCACCAGGGCGGCCCGCCACCATGTGTGGCGGGCCCACGGCAGGCTGTAGGAGAGGAGCACGGAGATGCCCACGCCGACGACGACGCGCAAGAGGTCCACCGGATACGGCCCTTTCCACGGGGTGAGGGGGCGGGCCGGCCCCGGCCCGGGCATGGGACACCACCGGGGCGCGGGGGAGCGGCCGGGCGGGGAACCAGCCCCGGGGGCCGGGGGCCTCGCCCTCTCCGGCGCCCGCGTTCGGGGGAACGCAGGACCGGAATCCCGGGCATTCTAGGGTGTGCGCGGCGGTTTCCGCGAAAGGGGCGGGCGCGGGCCGGGTCCGCCCCGGGGCCGTGGGGCCGGTGAACCGTCCGGGTCGGGAGTCGCCGGTCAGTCGGCGGCGACGGCCTCCAGCTCCACGAGCAGCTCCGGGCGGCCCAGCCGCGTGATGCCCGCCAGGACTCCGGGGGGTCTGACGTCGAACGCCTCCAGACGCTCGGACATCATCTTCCCGGCCCGATCGAGGAAACCGTCCACGTCGGTGACGTAGGTGTTCATGCGGACGATGTTCGCGAGGGTCATCCCCGCCCTGTGCAGGACCGCCTCGACGTTGTCCAGCGCCGCCGCCGTCTGGGCGCGCATGTCACCCGGATGGAGTGACGCCCCGTCCGCCGACACGGCGCACTGGCCGCTGACGAACAGCAGGCGCTGGTGGCCCTCGACCAGGATGCCCTGGTCGAGGCCCTCCGGGTAGGTCCACGGATTGACCACGGTGCGTCTCACGGAGGCTCCCCTGTTCGGACGGCCGGGAAATCCGACCACCATAGAACCTCAAGGGTGATTGAGGTCAAGGTGGTGGGCAGTCTGGCCGTTCGAGTGGGACAGGTATGCCCAAAAGCCTCTTTTTTCACGTGCGTACCAACCTTCCGTAGGACTCTTGCCTTCGTTCGGTAAATCATGAAGGTTCTCTGCTAAAAGCACGCTGACCATCGCACACAGTTGTCGCGGGACGAGACCGGCCGCCCCGGCGCTTCCGGGCCCGTCCCCCTCCACGCAGGCAGAAGTCGGAAGGAGCCACGTTGGCGTCATCGCACAGGAACAGCCCCGTGCCCCGGTCCTCGCGGGCCACGGTTCTGATCCCCCGCACGGCTCTCCTCTGCGGCGCCCTCGCCGCGGTCCTCACCACGTCCCTGGTCCACACGCCCTCCAGCGGCGCGGCCCCGCGCGCGGCCGGGACGCACACCCCGGACGGGGTGTGCGAGACCGATCCCCAGGCCCCGCCCAAACGCCAGATGCGCGCCGAGTGGATCGCCGGGGTGTACAACATCGACTGGCCCAGCGAACAGGGCCTCACCCCCGAGGAGCAGCAGGCCGAACTCGCCGCGCTCTACGACCGGGCGGTGGACAACGGGCTCAACGCCGTGTTCGTGCAGGTCCGGCCGACCGCGGACGCGTTCTGGCCCTCCCCCCACGAGCCGTGGTCGGAGTGGCTCACCGGCGAGCAGGGCGGCGACCCCGGCTACGACCCGTTGGAGTTCGCCGTCGAGGCCGCCCACGCGCGCAACCTGGAGTTCCACGCCTGGTACAACCCCTACCGGGTGGCCATGCACGCCGACCCGGAGCGGCTGGTCGAGGACCACCCCGCACGGCAGAACCCGGACTGGGTGTTCGAGTACGGGGGCAGGCTCTACTACGACCCGGGCATCCCCGAGGCCCGCGAGTTCGTGATCGAGGCGATGATGCACTCGGTCGAGAACTACGACCTCGACGGGGTCCACTTCGACGACTACTTCTACCCCTATCCGGTGGCCGGGCAGACGATCCCGGACGAGGACACCTTCGCCGAGCACGGCGGCGGGTTCGACGGCATCGCGGACTGGCGGCGCAACAACGTCGACCTGATGGTGCAGGGCATGAGCGAGGCCGTGCACGCCGCCAAACCGCACGTGAAGTTCGGCATCAGCCCGTTCGGGATCTGGCGCAACGCCTCCAGCGACCCGGAAGGCTCCGACACCAACGGCTCCCAGTCCTACGACGGCCAGTACGCCGACAGCCGCAAGTGGGTCACCGAGGGCTGGCTCGACTACATCAACCCGCAGGTCTACTGGGAGATCGGCCTGCCGGTGGCCGACTACGCGGTCCTGGTCCCGTGGTGGGAGGAGGTCGCGGAGGGCACCGGAACGCACCTGTACATCGGCCAGGCCGCCTACAAGGCGGGCAACGCGGGCGCCTGGTCCGACCCGCGCGAACTCGCCCGGCACCTGGAGTTCAACCGCGACCACCCGGGGGTGCACGGCGACGTCTACTTCAGTGCGACGTCGCTGGACACCAACGCGAGGGAGGCCATGGACGTCGTGGTGGAGGAGCACTACGCCCACCCCGCCCTGATCCCGGTCAAGGACGGCCTCGGCGGGGCCGCCCCCGCCGCACCCGTGGTCACCCGGGCCGCGCGGGGCGACGGCGGCACCGAGGTGACCATCCGGCCCGGACGCGGCCAGGACCCCGCCTACTACGCGGTCTACGCCCTCGACGGCCCGCCCGGACGGGACGGGGTCGCGTGCGGTGTCGAGGACCCGCGCTCCATGGTCGGCACGGTGCGCGCCGCCGACGGGGAGACGGTGTTCACCGCGCCCGCCGGGGACGGCGACCGCACCTACTACGTGACCGCCCTGGACCGGCTGCACCACGAGAGCGGTGTGAGCAACCCGCGCTACGTGCGCTGACGCAGACCACCCCCGGGAAGAGCGGCGTCCGGGAGCCGTGCCACGGGCACGGCCCCCGGACGTGCCGCCCGCGGCCCCGTCCGCCCTCAGCCCTCGACGGTGAAGTCCGCGCGCAGCAGGTCCGCCGCCCGCGAGGACGGCCCCACGAGGAGCTCGAACCCGCCCGGCTCGACCACGCGGGCCCCCGAGGCGTCGACGATCGTGCAGTCCGAGACCGGCACCTCGATCTCGACGACACGGGACTCGCCCGGTGCGAGCCGCACCTGCCGGTACGCCTTGAGCTCCTTCTCCGCCCACGTGACCGACGCGACCGTGTCACCGACGTAGGCCTGGACGGTCTCCAACGCGGGCCTCGTACCCGTGTTGGCCACGGTGACCCGTGCGCGCACGGTGTCCCCGAGCCCGACCGCGGGCTGTGGGATCCGAAGGTCCGCGTACTCGACGGTCGTGTAGGAGAGGCCCTCGCCGAACGCGAACGCCGGACGCTGGGTGAGGTCCGCGTACCGGTCGCCGTGCTGGCCGCGCACCTGGTTGTAGAAGGTCGGCTGCTGTCCGGCGTGCCGCGCGAAGGAGATCGGCAGGCGCCCCGAGGGCTCCACCAGCCCGAGCAGCAGCTCGGCGACCGCGCGCCCTCCGCGCATGCCCGGATTGGACGCGTACACCAGGGCGGCGGCCCCCAGCGCCGAGTCCGGGAGCACGAGCGGCTTGGAGGCGACCACGACGACGACCATCGGGGTCCCGGTCGCGGCGAGAGCGTCGAGGAGCGCGACCTGGCCGCCGACGAGTTCGAGGGTCGCGGTGGACCTGCCCTCGCCCACGAGTTCGATGCGGTCGCCGACCACGGCGACGACGTAGTCGGCGGCCTCGGCCGCCTCCACGGCCTCGCGGATCATCTCCCCGTCGGGTTCGGCGGGGACCACGACGCGGGGGCGCGGCTGCCCGTCGGGGAAGAACTCTCCCTCCGGGTCCGAAGCGAGTCGGAGGATGTCCGCGCCGCGGGCGTGCCGCACCTTCCACCCCTGCGGGGAGTGGTCGCGCACACCGTCCAGGACGGTCTGGATCATCTCGCGCGGGTGCCCGTCCGGGAGCCAGCCGACCTGGCCCGAGGAGCCGGCCCAGTCGCCGAGCTGGGTCTGGGGGTCGTCGGAGTTGGGGCCGACGACGGCGATGGTGCGGTCCGGGGCGTCCGCGGGCGCGTCGGCCCTCCCGGAGGAGTCGGTACCGAACCCCCCGTCCAGCGGCAGGGTGCCGTCGTTGGCCAGCAGGACCAGTGAGCGGCGGGCCACCTCCAGGTTCAGCGCGGTGTGCTCCCGTGCGCCGATGACCGCGGTCTGGCGCTCCGGGTCGGGGTGGCGCGGGGCCTCGAAGAGCCCGAGCTCGAACTTGAGCATGAGGATGCGGCTGACGGCGGCGTCGATCTCCGCCTCGGTGAGCGCGCCCCGGGCGACCGCCTCCTGTGCGCCCTCGAAGAACCCCGGAGTGGTCATCACCATGTCGTTGCCCGCGCGGACCGCGGCCGCGGCGGCCTGGGTGTGGTCGGCGTACACGCGCTGCTCCCACACCATGCGGCCCACGTTGTCCCAGTCGGTCACGAGCGTGCCGGTGTACCCCCACTCACCGCGCAGGACGTCGTTGAGCAGCCAGTCGTTGACGGTGATCGGCACACCGTCCATCGACTGGTAGCCGAGCATGAAGGTGCGGCAACCCTCGCGCGCGACCCTCTCGAACGGGGGCAGGAACCACGAGCGCAGCTTGCGCCGCGAGATGTCCGCCTCGCTCGCGTCCCGCCCGCCCTGCGTCTCGGAGTACCCGGCGAAGTGCTTGGCGCAGGCCAGGATCGCCGTCGGGTCGTCCAGCCCCTCGCCCTGGTAGCCCCTGACCATCGCCGAGGCCATCTCGCCGATGAGGAAGGGGTCCTCGCCGAAGGTCTCGCTGACGCGCCCCCAACGCAGGTCGCGGGCGATGCACAGGACCGGGGAGAACGTCCAGTGGATGCCGGTCGCGGAGACCTCGACGGCCGTGGTGCGGGCGACCCTCTCGACGAGTCCGGCGTCCCAGGTCGCCGCCATGCCGAGCTGGGTCGGGAAGATCGTTGCGCCCTCCCAGAAGGAATGGCCGTGGATGCAGTCCTCGGCGACCAGGAGGGGGATGCGCAGACGTGTCCGCTCCGTCAGCGCGGCCGCTTCCAGGACGAGCTCGGGGGAGGTGTGCAGGATCGATCCCGCATGCATGTCCTCGATGAGGGGGCGGACCCCGTCCCTGGCGTCGAGTTGCAGCATCTGGCCGATCTTCTCGGGCAGCGTCATGCGCCCGAGGAGGTCGGTGACCCGCTCGGCGTGGCCGAGCGCGGGATCGAGGTAGGGAAGGGGTGCGTTCAAAGGGGTCTCTCCTGCGGCGTCGGCGTCTGGTCGCGGTGTCGTGTCGACAGTGGTGGAACTGTCACGGACAGGCATGGGAACGCTCCCATGAGCACGTTCCGTGAGAGCGGCCCTCCTCGGGAACGGGGGCCGCCGGTGTCCGGGAGCCGGGGACGGCTCCGTCCCGGGTCGGCGCGCTCCGCGTACGGTCGTACGCTACGGCAGTCCCCGTCACCCGCGTCAAACCGGGGGCCGGAACGTACCGGGTGCCAGGTGTGGGCGGGCGGACCCGCGGGCCCGCACGGACCTGACCGCGGCGCCACCCGCGGCTTACCTTCGCACCTACGATCGCTCACTCTCCCGCCACTGCCTCGGGCGGCGGGGCCCCGCGTAGTGTTCAGCAGATCGCCCGGAGCCACCGGGCAACCCCGCAGAAGGGAACGAACCGATGAGGAAATTCGCCTACCGCATCGCCGCCAGGCTGGGCATCGTCGACAGCGAGCGCCTGACCCGTCCCTACATCTACTACTAGGGCGTGGTCCGTGGATGCTTTCGGTTGACTCGGCGCTTGCGCCGATCGACGCGGGCGGCTGCCAGGCCATCTCTCGCAGGATGAGTAGCTCAGGTCAGCCCGGGTGTGGCTGTCCGAGCGCGTTCGGCGCAGCGAGAGGCAGCCTGGGGGACGCGAGCCCGGAATGATCCGCGGAACACGGCCTGGGCCACCGCCCTCGCCTCCCGGGCATCCGAGGCCGCCCCGCAGGGCGTGACCGCCGACGTAACCGGGCTCCTACGGGCACCCGAACCCCCCCGAGGCCACGAACCGGTCCGGTCACCGGACCCCGGTACCTGACCCCGCCGCTCTCAGGGCCCGTGCCGATCCTCCGGGGCACGGGCCCGCCGCCACCCCAGGACGGACCCGATGACGGCCACGTACACCGCCCCTCCGGGGCCCCGGGGAGGGCGCGGCACGGCCAACGCCGCCGACTACGCCCTGGACCCCCTCGGCTTCCTCACCCGGGCGGTGCGCGAGTTCGGCGACGTCGTCTCCCTCACCCCCTCCAACGTGCTCCTGGCCCACCCCGACGACATCGGCCGCGTCCTGGTCGACCGCGGTGAGAACGTCGTCAAGATCAGCGACGGCACACGCCGGGGGCCCACCGGCTTCCCCCTCGCCATGATGAACAGCGAGGGAGCGGACTGGGAGCGCAAACGTGCTCGGCTCCGCCCGGCCTTTCGCAGCGAACGCCTCGCACACCTGGAGGAGGCCGCGCGGGAGGGCGTCGCCCGCACGGTCGGATCGTGGGCCGAGGGGCAGACCATCGACGTGCACCACGAGATGTCACGCCTGGCCATGCTGGTGGGCGCGACCCACATCGCGGGCCGCGAACCCGGTGAGCACGGCGAGGCCCTGGCGCGTGCGGTGGCGGCCATCATGCGGCTCACGTCCTCCCCGCGCCTGCCCGCGTGGCTGCCGACCCGCGTCAACCGCGACCTGCGGCGGTCCCTGCGGACTCTGGACGACACCCTCGCCACACTGGTCCGGGAGCACGGGGAGGACGGCACCGGGACCGCACTGGGCGCCCTCCTCGCGGACGGGCCGCCCTTCGAGGAGGTCCGGGACGAGCTCGCCACCCTGCTGATGTCGGGCTACGAGACCACGGCGGACGCCCTGACCTGGCTCCTCCACCTTCTGGGGCGCAACCCGCAGGCGGGCGCCCGGATGGGGGAGGAGGGGTTCGCGCCTGCCGCGGCCAAGGAGGCCATCCGCCTCTACCCGCCGGCGTGGGTGATGAGCCGGGAGACCGTGCGCCCGTTCGAGGTGGGCGGCCACACCCTCCCCCCGGGGACCGTCCTCGGTCTCAGCCAGTGGGTGACCCACCGGGACGAGCGGTGGTTCCCGCAGGCAGGGGAGTTCCGACCCGAGCGCTGGCTCGCGGGGGGACCCGCCCACCGGTACGCCTACTTCCCCTTCGGGGCGGGGCCGCGCGGCTGCGTCGGAGCGTCGATGGCCCTGCGCGAGGTGCAGGTGATCGCCGCGGAACTGTACGCCAGGGTGCGGCTGGAACCCGTGGAACCGGAGGCTGTACGGCCGCGTCCGGCCCTCGCGCTCCAGCCCCTGGGTGTGCGTGCGGTGGTCCGGACGGTGTCACCGAGCTGAGTACGCGGTGCCCGGTGCGCCCCCGCGCACCTTTCCCACGGCCGGGCGCACACCGCCGACGCCCTCTAACGTCCGGCGCTGACCAGGAGGAACGGGATCGCGACGAACAGCCGCCCCTCTTCGGCGCGTCCGCGCTGTTCGCCCACCCACGCGGCCGCCCGCTCCGCGGGGACCGCTCCCGCCGCCACGGCCGCGGACGCCAGTCCGGTGAGCATGGGCAGGACCTCCGCATCGGTGAACAGCAGCACCCTCCCCTCCACCTCCACGCGCCTGAAACCCGACTCCATCAGAAGGGCGCGCTGGCGGCGCGGCGCACGGGGGTCGGGCATGCCGTCGGCGTAGGAGGCGACGATCGCACGGGTCAGCACCGGGTCGGCCGAGTCCACCATGTACGCGTCCCAGTCCTGGCCGAGCAGGACGAGGCGGCCCTCCGGGGCCAGGACCCGCCGGGCCTCGGCGAGCGCGCGTGCGGGGTCGCCGAGGGAGTGGAACACCTTCTCCGCCCGGTAGCCCTGGACGCTGCCGTCGGCGAGGGGGAGCGCGTAGGCGTCGCCGTGTCGGAACTCCGGACCGGGGTGGCGCTCACGGGCGGTGTCGAGCATGCGCTCGTCGAGGTCCACACCGACCACGTGCGGCCCCGCGGCGGCGATCTCGGCCGCCGCGCGCCCCGCGCCGCAGCCCACGTCCACGACAGTGTCGTCGGGGCCCGCGCGCAGGAGCTCCCGCGCGCGGGAGCGCAGCCCCGTCGCCTCCGGCGTGAGGTCGAATCGGTCCAGCCGGGCCAGAAGCCGGTCGGTGTCCGCAAGGTCGGGAGTCGGCATGGATGGGAGTGTGCGGCCTCGCCGGTGGTACGGCAAGACCCCTTCCCCGCCCCACCGTGGACCGGGTGCCCTTCGGCGGAGGGGTCGAACTGCCCCCTCCCCGGTCGGGGGAAGGGGCAGTTCCGGCAACGCCGAAGCCGCGCACACCCGGGGGGTGTGCGCGGCTCCATGGAAGAAGGACTACTCGGAGGGCTCGGGGACCGAGGGGCACTCGATCGTCGGGTTGACCCCGAAGTAGTTGAGGGGACCGACGAAAACGGTCCCCACGGTGTGGCCCAGGGTCGAACACGAGGCCTCATCCGAGTTGAACAGTCCGCGCTGGAACGCGGCGAACAGTCCGATGAGCAGCCACAACACGACCAATGTCGAAAGAACGATCCGTCCGCGCACTTTTTGCCTCCAAAGGGGGTGAGCTAAGGGGATGAGCTGGTGAGGCTGCGTTGCTGCGAAGGAGACCTACCTGCGAGACGAGACGTTTCATCCGCCCGGCCCACCTGGTCGGATCGTGACCCGGGTGAGTCCGCGCCGGGACCTGCGGCCGCCGCGTGCCCGTCCGGGGCTCAGGGCCACACGTCGAAACGCCACCGCGTCGGCCCGTGGGGCAGATCCCCGCTCGGGAATGCGAACACTGTCGACATTACCAGGGCGAACACCCCATAGGGCGGTGGGCCCGCGGTCGGCGCACCTGCGGGGCCGGTCAGCTCGCCGTCGCCGGGCACCGGCTTCCAACCATGGCGTTCGGCGTACGCGCGGGCGACCCGCCCCAGCCTCTCGGGGTCCCGCACCGTCTCGACGGACCCCTCCACCACCACGTCCATCCGCCCCGCGCCGAACGCCAGGCTCACCTGGGGCGAGTCGGCCATCAGACGCGACTTGGCCGACTCCTGCCCGGAGGCGAAGCAGGGCTGTCCGTCGACCCACACGACCAGTACCGGCCGCGTGTGCGGGCGGCCGTCCGGCCGGGCCACCGTCAGCCAGGACGTCCCGGCGCTCTCCTCCAGGTGGGGGAGCACTTGCGCCCACACACCGGGGGGCTCACCGGTCAGGGACTCGGCCTTGGGGTCCGGAAAAGCGAACACGACACACTCCTCTGGGCTCTGACGTGGACAGACCAGGGTAGCCGGAGGGGCCGACACTCATGCGGCGGGCGCCACCCGCCGGGCGCGCAGCGCGAAGCCGACGAAGACCGCGGCCGCGCCGACGGCGGTGGCGAGCATGACCGTCGTCATGCTGGACAGGGTCACCGGACCGGTCATCCCCGCGGTGGCGGCGAGTCCGGACCCGATGCCGAACTGGAGCGTGCCCAACAGGGCCGAGCCGCTTCCGGCGATCCGGGGCGGCTGCCCGTTCAGGGCCAGCGCGGTCGCGTTCGGCGACACCAGGCCGGTGAACACCATCATCACGAACAGGGCGGCGGTCACCGTCACCAGGTCGGCGAGGCCCGCGGTGTCCAACACCGCGAGGGCGGCCACCGACAGGATCGACCCGCCCAGCCCGAGGAGCAGACGGCGGTGGATCTCCACCCTCCGGATCAGGAAGGCGTTCACCTGGTTGCCGAGGATCATCCCGAGCGTGGTCACCGCGAACACCAGGCTGAACTCCTGGGCACTCGCTCCGAACCGCGACTGCGACACGAAGGAGAACGTCGAGATGTAGGTGAAGCTCATACCGAAGCTCAGCGCGAGCGTGAGGGTCGGGCCCGTGAAGCGGACGTCGCGGAGCAGGCCGCCGAACACGCGCAGCTGCGCGCGCGGGCTCACCCGCTGGCGCTCCTCGGGGGGCAGGCTCTCGGGCAGCCCGAACAGGACCAGCCCGAAGGTCAGCAGGCCCGCGGCGCCGAGCACCCCGAACAGCAGCTGCCAGGAGCCGAGGAAGAGCAGCTGGCCGCCGAGCACCGGACCGAGCATCGGGGCCAGCCCGGCGATCAGCACGAGCCGGGAGAAGAAGGTGGCGGCGGCGTCGCCGTCGAACACGTCGCGCACGATCGCGCGGGAGACCACCAGCCCGGCGGCCGCGGACAGCCCCTGGAGGAAGCGCAGCGCGCTGAACGCCTCCACGCTCGACACCAGGGCGATGGCGAACGTGGTGGCGGTGAACAGGCCGATACCCGCCAGGAGTGGGAGGCGGCGCCCCCACCGGTCGCTGAGGGGCCCGATGACCAGCTGTCCCAGGGCGAGCCCCGCCATCACCGAGGTCAGGGTGAGCTTGACAGCGGCCTCGCTGGCGCCGAGGTCGGCGGAGATCTGGGGCAGCGCGGGCAGGTAGAGGTCGGTGGCGAGCGGGCCGAGCGCGGACAGCACGCCCAGGACGACCACGAGCAGCAGCGCGCGCAGGCGCGTCGGCCGGGTGCCGCCGTGCCGGGTACCGCTCCGGGCGTCGGCGTTCCGGACGGCAGTGTCCTGGACAGCACCGTTCCGGACGGCGGTCTCCTGGACGTCGGTCGGGGCGCCCGTCGGGGCACGGCGCTTCGGACGCACGGAAAGAAGGGTCACAGGGGCTCCAGCACAGGGAAGGGCAAGGACGGAGAGAACCGGGGAGGTGCTCGGGCGCCGTGAACCGCCTTCGGGCGGGGCACCCTCGAAGAAGTCCCACGCGGGGACACTCCCGGCTCCAACACGGGACCGGGGCGCCGCAGTCCTGGCTTGACCTGGTGATCCGCGTGATCCGTGTTACGTGGCGCGATCACCCCGGTGGAACGCGGATCCGGTGGCCTGTGACGGTGCCCATGCGGGTGGGGCCGCCGTCCGGCCCGGGAGCGGCCGGGCCGGGTTCCTGTGGGTCTTCGCCACGCTTCGGCCTCCGGAGGGCCGTGGGCGCACCGAGGCCGGGGAACCCGGGGCGGCCCGCGCGTACCGATGCACGGCGAAAGCGCACGTGCGCCATCACGTCCCGCACCCTCCCACCTGCGGTCCTTCGTGCGGGCATGGCCGCTTTCGGCCAACCGCACGGTTCGGGGCGTGCCGTGGCCGATCCTGGTGACGCCGCCCCGGCGGGTGCTCCGGCCGTTCCGCGCACCGCGTGCCCGTTGTTGGACGGCGGAAGCGGAAGCTCTGTGCCGGATGTGCCTCCGAAACGTGCGTGTGTCCCGGTTTCCTCACCTTGCCGGAGCCCAACCAGGACACTTGGTATCTCCTTTGCGAACCTGAAGTCAGGGGGTCACATGTCGTTTCCTCCACTGGACACGGCGCTGCCAGTCGGGGCCGACGCCCGCGAGCACGCGCTCATGCTCCGCAGGGTGCACGAGGCCTCGCTCACCGGACGTCCCGCACCCGCTCCGCTGCGTCCGGTCATCGAGGACTCCTGGGGAAGGATGCGCGGCTTCGGCATCGACCCCGACAGCGCGCCGCCCCCGAGGGTGGCGCGTGTGGACGAGCTCCAGCGCACACGCGACGCCTCCCCGATCGCGGCGGTCCTCCCGCTCATCCGCCGGTCGCTGGTCTCGGTCGCGGACGAGGCCGACCACATCATGCTGGTCGCCGACGCCTCGGGACAGGTCCTGTGGCGGGAGGGCTCGCACCGCATGCGGTCGGTCGGCGACCGGGTCGGGCTGGTCGAGGGGGCCTTCTGGAACGAGGGCAGTACGGGCACCAACGCCATCGGAACCGCCCTGGTCGTGGGCCGCCCCGTCCAGGTCTACTCGGCCGAGCACTTCGTCCGGAACCTGCACACGCTGACCTGTGCCTGCGCGCCCATCCACGACCCCCGCGACGGGCGCCTGCTCGGCGCCATCGACGTCACCGGACCCGTCTGCACCATCCACCCGGCGACCCTGGCTCTGGTCAGCGCCGTGGCGCAGCTCGCGGAGGCCCACCTCCAGGGGATCCACCACACGCACCTGGAACGGCTCCGCTCGGTGGCCGCGCCCCTCCTGGCCGGGATGAGCGAGCGCGCACTGGTCGTGGACGACGCGGGGTGGACGGCCGCCGCCGTCCACATGGAGCCGGTCCGCAGGGTCCTGCTGCCCACGCAACGGGACACCGGGACGGCCTGGCTGCCCGCGCTGGGGGAATGCGCGCTGGAGCCCCTCCCGGGAGGCTGGCTGGTACGCCCCCGCCCGGAACGGGAGGAAGGCGGCGCCACGGTCACCCTGGACCTGACCCGCCCCGCCCCCACGGTGGCGGTCGCCGGAACCAGCGGGGAGTGGACGCACCGGCTCACACCGCGCCACGCGGAGCTGCTGCTGTTGCTGGCGGGCCACCGCGAGGGGCGTACGGGCGCCCAGCTGTCGCAGGCCGTGTTCGGCGCGGGCGGGCACGTCGTGACGGTGCGCGCCGAACTCTCCCGCCTCCGCCGCCACCTGGGCGGCATCATCGAGAGCCGCCCCTACCGGTTCAGCGAGGAGGTCTCGGTGCGGGTCGTCGCCCCCTCCTCTCCGTCCGACCTGCTGCCAGGGTCGGTGGCGCCCGGAGTGCGGGACCTGCGCGCGGCACTGCAGTCGGACGACAGGCCGGTTGCCCTGAGCGACGTCATCGCAACCTAGTGCAACCGTTGCGGCTCGTCCGCGGGTGCGGTGGACTGTGCCTGCGCGGCCCGACCGGGGCCGGTCACCGGGCCGGAGAGGGCTCGGGGCCGGGGACCGGTCCGCCTGCACGTTCACGACCTTCGGGCCTTGAGGGGGGCCACGGGGAGGAACGTACGTGCTGCAGGGCCCAGGTGGTCCCCGGGGTGTCGGGGGAGCCCCCGGGGTCACCGCGCACCGTGGCGGGACGTCCCCGAGGTGGTCTCCTCCGGGGCGTCCCGTCGCACACACGCCGCGGTGGAAGCGGACCAGGGGCGCGGGCGCTACTCGTCGGCCTCCTCGACGTTCTCCGCCTTCTCCTTCCCCGCGTCCTGGCCGCCGGGCACCTGCTCCCCGGCCTCCTTGGCCGCGGGAGAGCACTGGAAGCAGTCCATGGCGAAGACCTCCGCGCCGTCGATGCTGCCGGTGAAGCTTCCGGGCAGGCTGTCGTCGCCGGCCTCGCGCTCGGCCATCGCCGTGCGCAGGAGCCGCCCCACGAACACCGCCTGCGCGCCGTCCTCCGTCTCACCGCTGCAGTGGACCTCCAGGCGTCCGCCGCGCGGCTCGGGGGAGGCGGGTGCCTCGAACCCCTCCGTTCCGGCGGTCCGGTTCGCACCCGGGGTGCCGGAGTCGGACGGTGGCGCGGACGGCTCCTGCCGCGGGCGGCTGCCGCACGTCAGACCGCCCGGGACGGGGTGCCCCTCGCGGGCGAAGGCGCGCTCCGCCGCCGGGCGCAGGACCGTCGCGGACAGGGCGTCGGCCGCCCGCTCCAGTTCCACCTGTGCCGTGTCGGCCTCCATGTCGCGCGCGCCGAACGAGCAGGACGTCGCGAGCACCCCGCCCAGGACGAGCACGGCGAACGGAACGGTGGCGGTGGCGGTGGTCGAGCGGACTCTCATGGCTTCCCCCTGGAATGTCGGACCGGACGCGGCCCCACAGGTGCGTGTCCCACGCAACCAATGTCACCGATGGGAAGGATGGGATCTATGTCCGACTCAGGCGAAAAGAGTGAACAGTTCCTCATGTTCTCGTCATCCCCGCGTGAGTCGTCTCCGCGTGGTGGGTACCCACGAGGGGACGATTCGGGACGAAGTGGTTGGGGGTGACCGGTGTGGCGAACAGCACGGATGGCTCTTCCCCCCGGACCCGAGCCCGTGGGCTGGGCTACACTCAGCACATTTACCGAATCGTGTTCACCCACGGCTCAACCGACCCGACCATCTCGCCCGGCCCCGGCGGCCCAGCCGCCACGGGAACACCGTGTGAACCACGGGGACGTCGGGGGCGTCGTACCGGCAGACCACATCCGGGTCCCGGCCGACACCCCGTCGACCCTTCAGACCGTCCTTCCTTCGGAGGTGGACCGTGTCCGCTGACCACCGAGAGCAGCAGCCCGCGCAACAGGGCTCGCGCATCGACCCCCACATCGGCCGTTACGCACGTCGAGCACAGGGCATGGTCGCATCCGAGGTCAGGGCACTCTTCGCGGTGGCGTCCCGGCCGGAGATCGTCTCCCTCGCGGGCGGGATGCCCAACGTCGCGGCCCTCCCCCTCGACCAGATCGGTGAACTGGTCAGGGATGTCGTCTCCGAGGAGGGCGCGGCCGCGCTCCAGTACGGATCGGCCCAGGGCGACCCGGTCCTGCGAGAGCAGCTCTGCGAGTACATGACGCTCGAAGGCATCACCGCCAGCCCCGAGAACGTCATCGTCACCGTCGGCTCCCAGCAGGCACTCGACCTCCTCACCCGCGTGTTCGTCGACCCGGGCGACATCGTCCTCACCGAGGCCCCCACCTACGTCACCGCGATCAACACCTTCGCCGCCTTCCAGGCCGACATCCGCCACGTGGCCATGGACGACCAGGGCGTCCTCCCCTCCGAGCTGGAGGAGGCACTCGTCCGCGCCGAGCTGGACGGCCGACCGGTCAAGTTCTTCTACACCGTCCCCAACTTCCAGAACCCCGCCGGCATCACCATGAGCGCCGAACGGCGCACCCAGGTGGTCGAGGCCTGCAGGCGCCACGACGTGCTCATCATCGAGGACAACCCCTACGGCCTGCTGCGCTACGACGGCGAACCACAGCCCACCCTGTACTCGCAGAGCGAGGGCAACGTCATCTACCTCGGGTCGCTGTCCAAGACCCTCTCCCCGGGACTGCGCATCGGCTGGGCGCTCGCACCCTCCGCAGTACGCGCCAAGCTCGTCCTGGCCGCGGAGTCGGCGATGCTCAGCCACTCGACGTTCAACCAGCTGGTGGTGCGCCGCTACCTCCACACCTTCCCGTGGCGCGAGCAGATCAAGGTGTTCAACACCATGTACAGCGAGCGACGCGACGCGATGCTCAACGCGCTGACCGCGATGATGCCCGCCGGGTGCACCTGGACCAAGCCCGAGGGCGGATTCTTCGTCTGGGCGACCCTGCCCGAGGGCATCGACGCCAAGGCGATGCTCCCCCGGGCGGTCACCGAGCGGGTCGCCTACGTTCCCGGCACCGGTTTCTACGCCGACGGCCGGGGACGCGACAGCATGAGGCTCAGCTTCTGCTTCCCCACCCCCGAACAGATCCGCGAGGGTGTGCGCCGCCTCGTCGGAGCCATCGAGGGGGAGGTCGACCTGCGTGATACGTTCGGCACCACCCTGGTCCCGAGCACCGAGGGCCACCAGGCGCCCGCTCCTGACCTGCCCTGACACCCCCGAGCAAGGGCTCCAAGCACCATGACCGCAGCACAGAAGGAGGTCCGCGCCGTGGCCGACCTTGACCGGGTCCTCGTTCTCGCGGGAGGACTGTCCCCCGAACACGAGGTGAGTGTCCACTCCGGGCGCAGCGTCGCCGAGGCGTTGCGCCGACTGGACGTGGAGGTCCAGGTCGCCGACGTCGACTCCACACTGCTCGACCGCCTCGCCGAGGACCCGCCGCAGGTCGTCTTCCCCGTCCTGCACGGGTCGGCCGGCGAGGACGGCGCCATCCGCGAGGTCCTGGAACTGGTCGGCGTGCCCTACGTGGGCGCCCGGCCCTCCGCCTGCCGCCTGGCCTACTCCAAGCCCGCGGCCAAGGCCCTGCTCGCCGAGCAGGGCGTGCGGGTGCCGCGCGGCGCGGCGCTGCCCAAGTCGGCGTTCCACGACCTGGGCGCCCCCGCGCTCCTCGACCGGCTCGCCGAGCGCCTGGGACTGCCGCTGTTCGTCAAGCCCGACAAGGGCGGGTCGGCCTTCGGCGCCGCCCCGGTCGCCTCGGTGCAGGACCTGTCGGCCGCACTGGTCTCCTGCTTCGCCTACAGCGACTCGGCCCTGGTCGAGGAGCAGGTCCAGGGCACCGAGCTCGCCGTGGGGGTCCTGGACACCGGCGACGGCCCGGTGGCCCTGCCACCGGTCGAGATCGTGCCGGACGGGGGCGTGTACGACTACGCCGCCCGCTACACCGCCGGTCGCACCGAGTTCTTCTGCCCGGCCCGCCTGGACGCGGACGCCGTCGCCGCGGCCAAGGAGGTGGCGCTGACCGCGCACCGTGTCCTGGGACTGCGGGACTTCTCCCGCACCGACCTCATCGTCCGCGCGGACGGCCGGGCCACGTTCCTGGAGACCAACGTCGCGCCGGGGCTGACCGAGACCTCCACGTTCCCGATGGCGGCGGCCGCCGCCGGCCTGGACTTCGCGGTCGTGTGCCGCGAACTCGCCCATCAGGCGCTGATGCGCGGCTGATCCCCGGCCACCCGGCCACGGGCCCCGCCGATCGGCGGGGCCCGCCGTGCGCGCGGCCGCGGGCCAGGACGCCCGCGCCACCCGGACGGATTCGCCCTGGCAAGGGCCCGACGAGGGCCCGAGGACTCAGGACGAGGGGACTCCCAGCGCCCGTTCGAGCACGTCGAGCACGGTGGCACGCAACAGGTCAACCTTGTACCCCGTGGAGGGGAGCGGGGAGCACAGCTCGGCCAGACCGGCCAGGGCGTCCGCCACCTCCGGACCCGGTGCCCGGCCGGGGAGCGACCCGACCAGGGCCGACTCCACCCCGGGCAGCCTCAGCGGGGTCCGGGCCACACCGCCGACCGCCACCGCTGCCCGGGACACCGGCCCCGTGCCGTCCCCGCCGCACTCCAGGCGGACCACGGCCTCCACCAGCGGCCACTCCGCCCGGGACCGCCCGGTCGCCCGCCGGTACGCGGCGCGCTCGCCCCGCACGGGAACCGGGAGCGTCACCGCCACCAGCACCCGGCCGGGCGCCAGCACGTGGTCGCGGGTGGGATCCGACCCGTCGTACAGGTCGGCGAGGGGCATCTCCGGACCGGTTCCGCCGGCCCCGGCGACCAGAACCGACGCGTCGTAGGCCAGCAGGGCCGCCGCCAGCGACGACGGGTGCGGGGCCGCGCACGGGCCCTGGTCCACGACCACCCCGTACAGGTGGTCGCCCGCGCGCGCGGGGCAGGAGTGCCCTCCCGTCTGGAAGCAGTCGAAGGCCGGGTTGCGCAGGTACCAGCACCGGTTGCGCTGCAACAGGTTCCCGCCCAGGGTCGCGGCGTCGCGTACCTGCGGTGTGGCCAGGACCCGGGCCGTGGCGGCCAGCGCGGGGTAGGCCTCCACCAGCCCCGGGTTCGTGGCCAGCTCGCCGACACCCGTCAGCGCGCCCAACCTGGCTGAGCCGTCGGGGCGCCAGTCCACACCGCGCAGCTCACCCACCCCGGTCAGGTCCACCACCGGGGCGGGGCCGAGGACGCCCGTGCCCAGGCAGGCGGTCAGGTCGGTGCCCCCGGCGCGCGGGAGCGCACCCGTCCCGTCCAGCCCCTCCAGCGCCTCGCCCAGTGTTCCGGGCCGTGTGACGGCGGTCATCGCAGTCCTCCGATCAGTCGGTCGGGTCGGATCGGCAGCTCGTGCGGCCGCCAGCCGGTGGCGTCGTGCACGGCGTTGGCCAGGGCGGCCGCCACACCGACGACCGACACCTCCCCGAGGCCGACCCCGCCGCCCGCGACGTGCTCGAACCCGCCCTCGTGGAAGTACACCTCGGTCTCGGGCACGTCGCCCATCCCCGGAATCCGGTAGTCCTCCATGTTGTCGGTGAGCAGTACCCCCGTGGCCGGGTCGTGGCGCCGCTCCTCGAACAGCGCGTACCCCACACCCTGGACGACCGCCCCCTCGCACTGGTTGCGGGCCAGCCGTTCGGCGTACACGCGGCCCGCGGCGATCCCCGCCCAGCACCGGGTCGGCCGCACCCCGCCCAGAAGGGTGTCCACCTCCACCTCCATCACGTGGACGGCGCCGCTGAGGCCCCGGCCCAGGGCCAGGTCGCCGCCCATGTCCGGGGTGAGCCGGCCCCAGCGGTCCCGGCCGCGCCCGCCCGTCACCCGCACGCCCTCGGCGTGGACGAGGGCCTCCTTGAACGCGTGCTCGGGTATCGGACCGACGGCGGGCACGGACGGGGAACGCTCCCTCAGCGCGCTGCGCAGCCGGTCGGCGGCCTGCACCGCGGCGGGCCCCATCGAGGTGGTCGTGCGCGAGCCGTACGACCCGGTGCCGTGCACCGGCCCGCTGCGCCCGATCTCCACCCGCAGCCCCGGGGAGGGAATCCCCAGCCGCTCGGCGACCGACTCGGCGAGCACCGTGCGGATTCCGGTGCCGATGTCCTGGGTGGACGAGCGCACCACCACCGTGCCCCCCTCCACCGACAGTTCGACCTGGGCCTGCGGTGCGATGAGGTACATCCAGTTCGCGGCGGCCACGCCCACCCCGCGCCGGAAGCGGCCCGTGCGCGGTCCGCGCGGCCGGTTCCGCCACAGGTCGAGCCGCGCCGCACGCCGGTAGAGGGCGCGCCGCTTGGGGTTGCCGTCCCAGCGGGCCCGTAGGGCCAGCGGGTCCTCGCCCAGCCGGTGCGCCATCGTGTCGACGGCCTGCTCCAGCGCCCACGCCATGGGCGGTCCGCCCGGGCCGCGCATGGGCATCCCGGGGGGCAGGTTGGTGACCACGTCGAAGTCGCGGACCCGGCGGGGCGCGCGCCCGTACATCAGGAACGCGAGCGCGGCCGTCGAGGAGCCGACCGACACACCGCCCTCACCGACGGAGTCCACGCTCATCGCGGACAGGTTCCCGCTCCGGTCGGCGAGCAGCGCCACACGGGTCCTGGCACCGGGCCGGTGCCCCGCGTCGGTCAGCTCCTCGGAGCGGTCGAACACGACCCGCACGGGTGCGCGGGCGACCCTGGCCAGCTCCACCGACGCCACGATGTCGGCGGACAGGGCGTTCTTGGCCCCGAACCCGCCGCCGACGAACTCACTGACCACGTGCACCCGGTCCAGCGGCAGCCCCCAGCGCCGCGCGGCCCGCTCCGCGGTCTTGGCCACGGCCTGGGTGGACACGCGCAGGTACAGGTCGCCACCGGGCTCCCAGAAGGCCACGCACACGTGCGGTTCCAGGGGGTTGTGCGCCTGCGAGGCGGTCGTGAACTCCCCGGAGACCAGCAGCGGGTCACCGGACCGGGCGGCGCGGCGCAGGCGGCGCACGGCGGTGGGGCCGCGCCAGCTCAGGGTGCCGGGGCCGCGCACGTTGCCCGTCCAGGGGGCCGGGGGAGTGGGGGCCTCGCCGTAGCTGGGCGCGGATGCCCGCTCCTCCTTGGTCGTGTAGAGGACCGGGGCGCCGGGTGTGCGTGCGGCCCCGGCGTCGAGCACGGCGGGCAGCGGGTCGTAGTCGACCCGGACGGCGGCCGCGGCCGCACGGGCCCCGCCGGAGGTCGGCGCGGCGACGGCGGCGATCGGCTGGCCGACGTAGCGGACGGTGCGGTCGTCGCCGAGCAGGTCCGTGAACACGGGTGTGTCCTCCGGGGCGGTCGCGGCGGCCCCCGCCGTGCCGTCCGCGGGGCCCCCGGGCGCCGGGACGCCGGAGCGCGCGGTTCCCGGGTGGACGGCGCGCACGCGGGCGTGGGCGTGTGTCGAGCGGACGATCACCCCCTCCCAGTGCCCGTGCGGTGCCAGGTCGGCGCTGAACCGGGCCCGGCCGGTGACCTTGTCGAGGGCGTCGCGGCGGGGAGGCTCCCGGTCGGGCACGGCGTCGAACTCCCCGGCGCAGGCGGCGGCCACGGCGGCGAAGATTCCCTCGTAGGCGCCGCACCGGCACAGGTGGCCCGACAGCGCGTCGGCGATCGTGTCGCGGTCGGGGCGGCTGTCGCCGTGGTCGGCACGCCAGGTGTCGACGAAGACGGAGGAGGAGACGACCAGCCCCGGAGTGCAGTAACCGCACTGGAGCGCGTCGTGGGCCGCGAAGGCGTACTGGACGGGGTGGGTTCCGCCCAGCCCCTCCACCGTGGTGACGGTGCGGCCCGCCAGGCGGTCGGAGGGCAGGAGGCAGGAGACGGTGGGGGAGCCGTCGACGAGGATCGTGCAGGCGCCGCAGACGCCGCTGCCGCAGGCGATCTTGGTGCCGGTGAGGCCGAGGCCGTCGCGTACGTGTTCGGCGGAGGTGGTGTCGGGATCGCGGGGTGCGGGGTGCCGTGCGCCGTTGACCGTGACGTCGTCCATGGGTGTCCGTCCCTGGTGCGCATGAAAGTTGTCAATGTCAACTTAGGGGTGGCTCCAGCGCACTGTCAACGAAATCCGGACGCCGGCGGGCGCGGGCCGCCCCTGTGTCTTCGCCGACGGCGGCGGGGCCGGTGCGCACCCCCGTGCGCGCCGACCCCGCCGGAGGAGCCCCGGGAACGGGTCACAGGCCCAGCGCGTGCATCGAGAAGTGGAACACGAACACGGCGCTCAGCGCCCACATCAGCCACCCCACCTCGCGGAACCGGCCCCGCGCCGACCTGAGGACGGTGTAGGCGATGATCCCGATCCCGATACCGCTCGCGATGTTGTAGGCGAACGGCATGATCGCGATCGTCAGGAACGCCGGAATCGCCACGGACATGTCGTCCCAGTCGATGTCGCGGATCTGCGTCATCATCAGGGCGCCCACCAGCACCATGGCCACCGACGCGGCCTGGGCCGGGACGATCGCGAACACCGGCGCGAACACGATCGCGGTGAGGAAGAGCAGGCCCGTGACCACGCTGGCCAGCCCGGTCCTGGCGCCCTCGCTCACCCCCGCCGTCGACTCCACGAACACCAGGGTGGCCGAGGAGCTGGTCAGGCCGCCGACCACGGCCCCGGTACCGTCCGTGGCCAGGATCTGGTTGACCCGCGGCATGTTCCCGGAGGCGTCGGAGATCTCGGCCTTGGCGCCGATGGCCAGGATGGTGCCGACGGCGTCGAAGAACCCGGCCAGGACGAGGGTGAACAGGATGACCCCCGCGGCGGTGGGCCCGGCCGTCGCCCAGGCCCCGAACATGTCCACCTGGAACAGCAGCCCGAAGTCGGGCACCGCCACCGGGCTCGCGGGCAGCTGGGGAGCCCCGCCGCCCCAGTCCTGCGGGGTCAGGCCCAGGGAGTGGTGGACCACGACGGCCATCAGCGTGGCCCCCACGATCCCGTAGAAGATCGCGCCGGAGACCCCGCGCGCCAGCAGCACACCGGCCAGGACCAGGCCGCACACGAACACCAGCAGCGGCCAGCCGAGGAGGTGGCCGCCGTCTCCGGAGGCGCCGATCTGGAGCAGGCTGTCACCGTCGCCCCTGCTGACGAAGCCGGCGTTGGACAGGCCGATCAGCGAGACGAAGAGGCCGATGCCCACGCCGATCGCCAGCTTGAGGTTGTGCGGCAGCGCGTTCATCACGGCGGTGCGCACACCGGTGACGACCATCGCGATGATGGCGATGCCCTGCCACACGACCAGGCCCATCACCTCGGGCCAGGACATGACCGGGGCGGCCTGGTAGGCGACGACCGCCATCACCCCCAGGGCGGCGGCGCAGGCGATCGGGGCGCGTCCGACCACCCCCATCATGATCGTGACGAGGCCCGCGGCCAGGGCGGTCACGGTGGTCAGCTGCGCGGCGGAGAGGGTGTCCCCGTTCACGTCGGCGACGCCGCTCAAAATGATCGGGTTCAGGACGATGATGTACGCCATCGCCATGAACGTGGTGAGACCGCCCCGGACCTCGCGGGCGATGCTGGAGCCGCGCTCACTGACGAAGAAGAAGCGGTCGAGCCAGGATCGACCTGTGGCGGATGCGGGCTGTTCACGCTTCTGGGCGCGCTCACTTCGGGGCATGTCCCCTCCTGGAGGGAAACGGGGTGACCTGGAGCCACCTTGGGTGAGGGGGGTGCTACTCGTAGTAGTCACTTGAGGGTCGGCTCCAGGACGGCGGTGTCCTGGGCGTCGACCGGCCGCGGCCTCCGCGCCGCGCAACCCGGAAGGAACGGGGAGCGGGAACAGGGACCACGGGGGCGCGGCGGGGCTCCCCGCCCACCGCGCCCCGGCGGGCTACAGGTCGATGCCCACGATGTCCTCCGGGCGCACCGGCGCGTGCGTCAGCGGGCGGCCCGTGGCGGCGCGCACCGCCGCCACGACCGCCGGGGTCGACGACAGGGTCGGCGGCTCACCCGCGCCACGCAGCCCGTACGGCGCGTGCGGGTCCGGGTGCTCCAGGACCTCGATCCGCATCGGCGGCGTGTCCAGGATCGTCGGGATCAGGTAGTCGGTGAACGACGGATTGCGGATCACGCCGTCCTCGACCAGGATCTCCTCCATCAGCGCCAGACCGAGGCCCTGGGCGGACCCGCCCTGGATCTGACCGACCAGCTGCTGCGGATGCATCGCCCTGCCGACGTCCTGCACCGCGTCCAGGGCCACCACCTTCACCAGGCCAAGGTCCACGTCCACGTCCACCACGGCGCGGTGGACGCACATCCCGAACTGGGTGTGGGAGTCCCCCTGCCCCAGCTGCGGGTCGAGCATCTCGGTGGGCCGGTGGTGGAACTCGCGGGTCTCCTCGACCACCGCACCGCCCTGACCGGCCTCGCCGAGCAGGTCCGCCAGGGACACCAGCGCGCCGGCCGTCGCCGACACCACCTTGCCGCCGGACAGGGCCAGCTCGGTGTCCGCCAGGCCCTCGGGCACGAACCCGCGCTCGCGGGCCAGCCCGAACACCGCGGCGCGCACCGACGCGCAGGCCGTCTTGACGGCGCCGCCCGTCATGTACGACTGGCGCGAGGCGGAGGAGGACCCGGCCGAGCCCACCTGGGTGTCGGAGGGATGGATGACGACCTTCTCCACACCCAGCTCGGTCCGGGCGATCTGCCCCTTGACCGTCACCAGCCCCTGGCCGACCTCGGCCGCGGCGGTGTGCACCATCACCACGGGCTCACCGGCCACGACCTCCAGCCGCACCCGGGCGGTGGAGTAGTCGTCGAAACCCTCCGAGAAGCACAGGTTCTTCAACCCCACCCCGTAGCCCACACCGCGCACCACGCCCTCGCCGCGCGTGGTGCCCGCCACCCCGCCCGGCAGGGTGCGCAGGTCACCGGGGTCCGCCAGTGCCTCCCGCCCGGGCGGCATCGGCAGGTCGCGGCAGCGCTCCAGCATCTCCACCATGGGCAGCGGCATGTCGATCTCCTGGCCCGTGATGAGCCGCGAGCCCTGCGACATGGCGTTCCGGATCCGCAGGTCCACCGGGTGCAGACCCAGCCCGTCCGCCAGCTTGTCCATCTGCGACTCGTAGGCGAAGCACGCCTGCACGGCGCCGAACCCGCGCATCGCGCCGCAGGGCGGGTTGTTGGTGTACACGCCGTAGGCGTCCACCAGCACGTTGGGCACCTCGTAGGGGCCGATGCCCAGCGAGGAGGCCACACCCACCACAGCGGGGGTGGCCGACGCGTAGGCGCCGCCGTCCACGACGACCTCCGCCGTCGCGTACAGCAGCCTTCCGTCGGACGTGGCGCCGTGCTCGTAGCGCATCTTCGCGGGATGCCTGTGCACGTGCCCGTAGAAGGACTCCTCGCGGTTGTACACGAACTTGACCGGCTTGCCGGTGCGCAGTGCCAGCAGGCACGCGTGGATCTGCATGGACAGGTCCTCGCGGGCGCCGAACGCCCCGCCCACACCGGCCAGGGTCAGCCGCACCTTGTCCTGCGCCAGCCCCAGGGCCGGGGCGATCTGCCGCTGGTCCACGTGCAGCCACTGGGTGGCCACGTACAGGTCCACCCCGCCGTCCTCGGCCGGCACCGCCATCCCCGACTCCGGGCCCAGGAAGGCCTGGTCCTGCATGCCCACCTCGTACTCGGTGGACACCACCACGGCGGCCTCGGCCCGCAACCGCTCCAGCACCGCGCCCTCGCGGCCGGCCGACCCGGCCGCCTCCGCGAACGCCCCCGTGCGGATCGGCTGGTGGCGCAGCCGGTTGCCGCGCTGGTTGTACTCGGGGTGGTCGGGCAGCGAACCCGCCTCGTGCACCAGGGGGCAGTCCGGGTCCATCGCCGCGCGCCGGGAGTCGCTGACCGGCGCCAGCACCGCGTAGTCCACCCGGATGCGCTCCATCGCGCGCCGGGCCGTCTCCGGGTGGTCGGCGGCCACCACCGCCACCGGCTCGCCCTTGTAGCGCACCTTGTCGAAGGCCAGCACGGGCTGGTCCTCGAACTCCAGCCCGTAGCGCTTCCGGCCGGGAACGTCCTCGTGGGTGAGCACGGCGTGCACGCCCGGCACCTTCAGCGCCTCGGTGATGTCGATGCCGCGGATCTGCGCGTGCGGGTGGGGGCTGCGCAGGGTCGCCCCCCACAACATGTCCTCCATCCACATGTCCGAGGAGTACGCGAACTCGCCGGTGACCTTCAGAGTCCCGTCGGGGCGCCGCGGGCTCGCGCCCACCCCGTCCTTCGTGGTGCTGGTCAGGTCCGTCACTGTACGGGTCGTCGCCGCCATCAGCGGTTCACCTCCTGGGTCAGGGCGCGGTGCGCGGCCCGGCCGCGCGCGGCGGCCGTCTCGGCGGACAGGGTGCGCAGCTCACCGCGGTCGACGACGGTGTTCCCGCCGACCCAGAGCCGCTCCAGGGGCGGGGTGGGACCGAAGACCGCCGCCACCACCGGATCGGCGACGACGTCGTAACCGAACCCGTCCACCCGCCACAGGGCGATGTCGGCGAGCTTGCCGACCGTCAGCGAGCCCAGTTCCGCATCGCGGCCCAGCACCCTGGCACCGCCCAGGGTGGCCATCTCCAGGGCCTGCCGGGCGCTGAGCGCCTGCGGCCCCCTGCGGGCACGGGCCATCAGCAGCGCCTGGTGCATCTCCCCGGCCAGCGGGGTCAACTCGCTGGAGGCGGGACCGTCCACGCCCAGACCGACCGGGACACCCGCGTCCAGCAGTTCGGTGACACGGCAGATACCCGCGCCCAGGCGGGCGTTGGAGGTGGGGCAGTGCGCGATGCCGGTGCCTGTCGCCGCGATCCTTCCGATCGCCGCGTCCGACAGGTGCACGGCGTGCGCGAACCACACGTCCGGGCCCAGCCAGCCCAGCTTCTCCGCGTACTCCACGGGGGTGCACCCGAACTCGGCCAGGCACTGCTCCTCCTCGTCGAGGGTCTCCGCCAGGTGGGTGTGCATCCGCACCCCCTTGTCCCTGGCCAGCGCGGCGCCCTCCACCATCAGCTCCCGCGACACCGAGAACGGCGAGCACGGGGCCACCGCCACCCGCGTCATGGCGTCGCCGGCCCGGTCGTGGTAGGCGTCGATCGCCGCGGCCGTCCCGGCGAGGGCGCCCTCCAGCGTCTCCACGACGCCGTCCGGAGGCAACCCGCCCTGGCTCTTGCCGCGGTCCATCGACCCCCGGGCCAGGTCCAGCCGCACGCCCACCTCGCGAGCGGCCTCCACCTCCGCGGCCACGATGTCGCCGCGCCCGGACGGGTGGATGTAGTGGTGGTCGGAGGCGGTCGTGCACCCCGACAGCGCCAGGTGCGCGAGCCCGGCCGAGGTCGTCCCCGACACCACACCGGCGTCCAACCGGCCCCAGATCTCGTAGGACCCCACCAGCCACTCGAAGAGCGTGCCGTCGGCGAACAGGCCCTGTGTCGCCCACTGGTACAGGTGGTTGTGGGTGTTCACCAGGCCCGGCGTGACCAGGCACCCGCGCCCGTCCACCCGCTCGGCGCCCGGCGCGTCGGGCGCCGGACCGGCGCCCACGGCGGCGATCCGCCCCTCACGCACCACCACGTGGCCGCCGGCGTACTCCGCCCCGTCCACGGTGACCACGTGCGCACCCTCGATGACCACGGACCGGCCGGTCCCCGTCGCCGCGTCCGTCCCGCTCATGCGCCGCCCCCGGCATCCGGACCCGCGGTCGCGACCCGGCGCTGCGCCGCCAGGTGCACCGCCTCGATGATCTTCTCGTACCCGGTGCACCGGCACAGGTTGCCCGCCAGCGCCTCCCGGATCTCGGCGTCGCCCGGCGCCGGCCGCCCCGCACCCACGGTGCGCTCCAGCAGGTCGTCGGTCTGCACGAGCAGGCCCGGCGTGCAGAAGCCGCACTGGACGGCGCCGGCCTCCACGAACGCGTCCTGCACAGTGTTCAGCTCACGTTCGGTGCCCTTGCCGGAGCCCTCCGCCAGACCCTCCACGGTGCGCACCCGGCGCCCCTCCGCCTGACCGGCGGCGATCATGCACGAGCACGCCGTCACGCCGTCGAAGTAGACCGTGCACGAACCGCACTCGCCCTGCTCGCACGCGTTCTTGCTGCCCGGCAGGCCCAACCGCTCACGCAGCACGTACAGCAGGCTCTCACCCGGCCACACGTTGTCGGCGGTCACGTCCTCGCCGTTGACGTTGAAACTCACGCGCATCGCGTGGCTCCCTTCCGGTAGTCGGTGACGGACCAGCTCAGCGCGCGACGCGCCATCACCGACAGCGCGTGCCTGCGGTACTCCGCGCTGCCCCGCTGGTCGTCGATGGGTCGGGCCGCGGCGGCCACCAGTTCGCCGAAGCGGCGCACGGCCGCCTCGGGGAGCGGTGCGCCGTTCTCCCAGTCGAACTCCGCGGCCAGGAACTCCTCGGCCGCCTCCGCGCGCAGGGGGGTGGGGCCCGCCGAACCCAGGCCGGTGCCCACGGACCTGTGCTCGGCGTCCAGGGCCAGGGAGAACGAGGTCACCGCGATGACCATCGCGTTGCGCGTGCCGATCTTGGCGAACTGCTGGGGTCCGGACGGCGCGGGCAGCAGGACCGCTGTGATCAGCTCGTCGTCCTGCCGGGCCGTCGTGCGGAAGGACAGGTAGAACTCGCGGGCGGGCACCCGGCGCCTTCCCCGTACCGACGCCAGCTCGATCACGGCGTCCGTGGCCAGCAGCGGCGGGTGGGCCTCCCCGGCAGGGGAGGCGCCCCCCAGGTTGCCGCCCACGGTCCCCCGGTTGCGGATCTGGGGCGAGGCCACCGACCGGGAGGCCTTGGCCAGCGCCGGTGCCGCAGCGGACAGGTTCTCGATGATCCGTGTGTAGGGCACACCCGCCCCGAGACGGGTGCGGCCGTCCTCGGCCCCCCACTCGGACAGTTCGGGGATCCGGGTCAGGTCGATCAGGGCGGCCGGGCGCCGCTTGTCGAAGTTGAGTTCCACCATGACGTCGGTGCCGCCCATGATGGGCACCCCGTCAGGGTGGGCGCTCTTCGCTTCGAGCGCCTCCTCCAGTGTGGAGGGGCTCAGGAATTCCATGCTGGTCCTCGTCGTCGGGGTTCGTCAGGTCGTCGGCGGGCGCGCAACCCCTGGTCGGTCCATCGCTGTTGTGAAGTACAACACCGATGGACGGGTCCAACCAGGACGTGATGACATGAAGTGATCCTGGAACGAACGGTTAGGGTTGGGCGTTTCCTACAAGCGACGTTCTCGGAAATCCTCCCAGCCGTCGCCCACGCACTGCGGGCAGCGGCTCGCCAGCACGAGTACAGAAGGACGTTCATGCAGATCAGTGAGCTGCTCGCGATCAAGCGGCTGCACCTGAGGTTCCTGTCGGGTGCGGAGCACGCGCCCCGCACCCTGCGGTGGGCGTACACCACCGATCTGCTCGAACCGGCCCGCTACCTGCGCGGCGGGGAGTTCGTCCTCACCGGCATGATGTGGCGTACCCGCCCCGAGGACTCGGAGACCTTCGTGTCCTCCGTGGTCAGCGCGGGAGCCGTCGCCCTGGGCGCCGGCACCGCCCTGGGCGAGATTCCTCCCGACCTGGTCGAGGCCTGCATCGCCCACGACCTGCCGCTGGTGGAGATCCCGGCGCAGACGTCCTTCGGCGCGGTCACCGAGGAGGTGCTGCGCTCCCTCACCCAGCGCCGCTTCACCACCATCTCCGAGACCCGCGACCGCCACCGCCGGCTCATGGCCGAGGTCGCCGCCGGAGCCGATTTCCCCGAGGCGTTCACCGCGGCCACCGCGCAGGCGGGGCAGACCGCCTGGGTGATCTCCTCCACCGGGCGCCACGTCGCCGCATCCGGGGCGCCGCTGCCGGAGGCCGACCGTGAGTGGCTCGCCGCCAGGGCGCTGACCTGGCCGACCTTTCCGCACACCACCCGCCTGCCCGAGGAGGGGGGCCGGGCCCTGACCGTGCTCCCCGTCCAGACCAAGGAGTCCCACCCCCTCGCCACGTGGCTGATGGTCTGCGGGGGCGACCACACCACCTGGACAGAGGAGGAGCACGAGGCGGTCGCCGAACTCGTCTCCGTCGCGGTGCTCGCCCGCAGCCGTGCCGAGGAGCGCACACTGGCCGACGCGCGCCACCTGGAGGGGCTGCCCCGGCTGCTGGCCGCCCAGCGCTTCGACGAGGTCACCGAGCTGATGCGCGGAACCGGGACGGCCAGGGGCGCCGAGGAGGGCGGCCACGTCGTCGTGAGCGCCGTGATGCTGCCCGAGCCCCGCCTTCCCGACCTGGCCCGGAGGGTGGTCACCGAACTGGTCGCCGACCACCCCGGGGCCGTCGTCACCGGCGACACCGACACCCTCGCCGTCCTCCCGGTGACGGGGGCAGGATCCGACACCCGCGCACGGGCCGAGGAGATCCGCGCCCGGCTGGTCCACCGCGCCCGCGTCCTGGACGGCGGCCTGCTCGACTACCGGCTCGCCATCGGCCTGAGTTCGGCCGCCCGCGGCATCCCCGAGCTGCGGGGCGCCGCCGTGGAGGCACGCCACGCCCGCCGCCTGGCCGAGCTGCGGGGCGGCCGGTCCAGGGTGATCGCCGGCGCCGAGATCGACTCGCACGAGCTGCTGCTCGCCTCCGTCCCCGAGGAGGTCCAGTCCTCCTACCGGGAGCGGCTCCTGGGGCCGCTGATCGCCTATGACCGCGACCACCGATCGGAGCTCGTGGCCACCCTGGAGCGGTTCCTCGCCCACTCGGGGTCCTGGCAGCGCTGCGCGGCCGCCATGCACGTCCACGTCAACACGCTGCGGTACCGGATCGGGCGGGTGGAGGAACTGACAGGGCGGGACCTGAGCAGCCTGGAGCACAGGGTGGACCTCTTCCTCGCCCTCAAACTCCGCGACTGAAGGGGGACGGGGCGGCCGCGGACCGTCGCACGCGACCGCTAGGGTCCTCGCGATGAGTACCGACCCTTCCTCTCCCGAGACCACCGACGCGGACCTGTCCGAGTCCGACCTGCGCGACGTCCTGGCCGACGCCACGGCCGCGCCACGCGTGTTCACCCGGTGCGACCTGTCCGGCGCCGACCTGCGGGACGTCGACCTCGTGGACGCCGTCTTCACCGACTGCCGGATGGACGGCGCCCGGTTCGAGCGCGCCGCCCTGGACGGCGCCAGGTTCACGGGGGGAGGGGCTCCGGGCGCACTCTTCTCCGGGGCGGAGTGCGCCGACACCCGCTTCGAGCGGATGGACCTGGCCAACACCCGCTGGCAGAGCGCCCTGCTCACCGACACGGTCTTCACGGGGTGCCGGCTGACCGGTGCGGGGCTGACCTCGCTGCGGGGTGTCGGCTACACCTTCGCCCAGTGCAACATGATGCTGGCGCGCTGCAAGGGCATCTCGCTGCGCGGCCAGACGCTGGAGGGGCTGCGCCTGGACGAGGCGGACCTGGCCGGTGCCGACCTGCGCGAGACGGTGTGGGCGCAGTCGCGCCTGCGCGGCGCCAACCTGGTCAACGCCGCGTTCGTCGGTGCGGACCTGCGCGGGGCCGACCTGGGGGAGCTCGGCCTGGACCAGGCGGGTTACCTGCGGGGGGCCACCATCAGCCCCTCCCAGGCGGGTGCCATCCTCGGCGCCCTCGGTATCACCGTGGTCGACTAGGGAGTGTTTTTTGGAGGTTTTCGGGTCGGCGAGCGGCAGTCCAGGCGATCTCTCGCAAGACGATGTGCGAAGTTCAGCCTGGTTGTGCTTCACGAGCGCAGAGGCGCGGCGAGAGGAAGCCTGGTGGACGCGAGCCCGGAAGGATCCAAAAAACACGACCTAGGGCAGGTCCGGGACGGCGCCACCTCCGGGGTGATCCGCGCGCGGATCACCCCGGAGGCGCTTCTGCCCGCCTTCGGAGTACCGAGACTTGCCTAAAGGCTTTAGGCAAGAGTAAGGTTGCCGTAGGCGAACGGAGGAAACATGATGGCACGCGCGGGACTCACCCCCGAGCGCCTCACCCGGGCGGGGGCCGATCTGGCCGACGAGGTCGGTTTCGACCACGTGACCGCCTCGGCGCTGGCCAGGCGGTTCGACGTCAAGGTCGCGAGCCTGTACTCGCACGTGCGCAACTCCCAGGACCTCAGGACCCGGATCGCCCTGCTCGCCCTGGAGGAACTCGCCGACCGGGCCTCCGAGGCCGTGGCGGGGCGGGCCGGCAAGGACGCCCTGAGCGCCCTCGCCAACGTCTACCGCGACTACGCCCGCGAGCACCCCGGCCGCTACGAGGCGGCCCAGTTCAGACTCGACCCGGAGACGGCGGCCGCCAGCGCCGGCGTCAGACACGCCCGGATGACACGGGCGATCCTGCGCGGCTACGACCTGGCCGAACCGGACCAGACCCATGCGGTCCGGCTGCTGGGCAGCGTCTTCCACGGCTACGTGACCCTGGAGATGGGGGGAGGGTTCAGCCACAGCGCTCCCGATACCCAGGAGACCTGGACGCGGACCCTGGACGCCCTCGACGCCCTGCTGCGCAACTGGCCCGCCCCCTGACCACGGGCCGCCGCCCGTCCCGCCGACTCTTCGCCCGCGCGCCGGGCGGGTCCGGACCCCAGCGGACCCGCGCCGCCCCCGGAGGGCGCGCCCCCTCGCGGGCGTGTGCTCCCGGGGGCCGCGCGCCGGGCCCGGCCCACCACCGACATCCCACACCACGGCAGGCTGACATGACACACACCCAGGACTCCTGGACCACCACGACCATCACCCCCGACCTCCTGAGGGGAGCCCTCGACCTGGAGCGCACCGCACGCGGCGTGCTGCCGCACCGGCTGCCCGCCCGCGCCCGCGCCCAGTGCGCCGACCCGCAGCTGCTGATGGCGCAGTCCCAGCCCTCCGGGGTGCGGGTGGCCCTGCGTACGGCCGCCACCGCCGTCGAACTCGACGTCGTGGCCACCAAGCGCGTCTACAAGGGGGCCCCGCCCCGCCCGGACGGAGTGTACGAACTGCTCGTGGACGGCCGCCTCACCGACCGGGCGGTCGTGTCCGACGGTGACGCCCTGCACATCGACCTGATGACCGGCGCGGCCGAACTCCGGCCCGGCCCGGTCGGCACCGTCCGCTTCGACGGCCTGCCCGACCGGCTCAAGGACGTCGAGATCTGGCTTCCGCACAACGAGACCACCGAGCTGGTGGCCCTGCGGGCGGACGACCGGGTCGAGCCGCTGCCGGACCGCGGCCGCAGAGTGTGGCTGCACCACGGCAGCTCGATCAGCCACGGCTCCGATGCCGCCGGCCCGACCACCACCTGGCCCGCCCTCGCCGCCTCCCTGGGCGCCGTGGACCTGGTCAACCTCGGCCTGTCCGGCAGCGCCCTGCTCGACCCGTTCACCGCCCGCGCCATGCGGGACACCGCCGCCGACCTGATCAGCGTCAAGATCGGCATCAACCTGGTCAACAGCGATCTGATGCGCCTGCGCGCCTTCGGTCCGGCGGTGCACGGTTTCCTCGACACCATCCGTGAGGGCCATCCGACCGCGCCGCTCCTGGTCGCCTCGGCCCTCTACTGCCCCATCCACGAGGACACGCCGGGGCCCTGCGCCTTCGACCCCGAGGGCCTCAGCGGCGGCCAACTGCGGTTCAGGGCCACCGGGGACCCGGCGGAGCGCGCCGCCGGGAAGCTGACGCTCAGCGTCATCCGGGAGGAGCTGTCCCGCATCGTGCGGGAGCGGGCTGCCGACGACCCGAACCTGTACCACCTGGACGGTCGGGACCTCTACGGCGCGGCCGACTACGACGAGCTGCCGCTGCCCGACGAGCTCCACCCGGACGCCGCCACGCACCGGCTGGTCGGGGAGCGCTTCGCCGCGCTCGCCTTCGGGGAGGGCGGCCCGTTCGCCGACAAGAGGTCCTGAGGCCCGTCCGCCCCCGCTCCGCCCGGCGGGGCCGGCTCGCGGGCCCGGGCAGGGAGCGATCGGCCGGAAGGGGCTCCGGGGACGGAGCCCTGCTCTCCATCTCCCCGGATGGTAAATCTACGACGTAAAGGTGGCAGTCGCGTAGTTCACCACCCCTGCCTTCCCACCTTCGACATCCGACCAGGCTCCTGCCTCAGCAGCCTTCCTTGCGAACTCACCGAAGGCGCGGGGCTCACGCCCCAGGGTGCTGCGGACCCCGTCCGACAGGTGTGCGTCCTTGCCGCGCGGGATGGGGGAGAGCGTCATCGCGAACGCCTCGGCGTCCTCGGCGGAGACACCCTGTCCGACGAGCTCCGCGACGAACTCGTCGGTGGCCAGCGGGACGTAGTCCACGGTCCGCCCGGTGGCCGCGGAGATCTCCGCGGCCACCTCCGCCATGGTCAGGGCGCTCGGCCCCGAGAGTTCGTAGATCCTGCCCGCGTGCCCGGTCCCGGTGAGGGCGGCGACGGCCACCTCCGCGATGTCCTCGACGTCGACGAAGCTCGCCGCGCCGTCCCCGGTGGGAAGGCGCATCTCGCCGGAGCGGACCAGGTCGGCGAGGAAGCCCTCGTCGAAGTTCTGGGAGTACCACCCCGGGCGCAGGAGCGTCCACTCCAGGCCGCTGGCGACGACCGCGTCCTCGGCGTCCACGAGCGTGTTCCCCGTCAGGACGGCGCCCGGCAGGTAGTCGGGGTCGTCGATTCCGCGGCCCGAGAGCAGGACGATCCTGCGCAGTCCCGCAGCCTCCGCCTGCTCGACGAACGGCCGCACGACCGGGGCGGGGTCGAAGGGGACCACGTAGGCCGTTTCCACACCCTCCAGGGCGGGGCCCCACGTGGCGCGGTCGTTCCAGTCGAAGGGCCACTCGCCCGAGCGCGACGCCGCGCGCACCTCGTGCCCGGCGGCGCGCAGTCGGGCGACCACCCTCCGGCCGGTCTTGCCCGTGGCGCCGACCACCAGGATCGGTCGTCGCGTCGTGTTGTCGGTGGTGTCCGTGATGTTCCGTGTGTGTGCCATGCCCCTGAGTCAACCGGAGCGGGGTGAGACGATCCATGGTTGTGAGGCTCATCCCGATGTTTCAACGTCTAGTGTTTCGGTATGGATGCTCTTGCTGACCTGCTGGACGGAGTTCGGGCCCGGGGTGCCCTGTTCAGCCAGTCGCTCATGACCCCTCCCTGGGCGGTGCGGTTCCAGAACAGGTCGCCGCTGAGGGTGGCCACCATGGTGCGCGGGCGCGGGTGGATCGTGCCCGAGCGCGGCGACCCGGTCGCGCTGGGCACCGGGGACGTCGCGATCGTGCGGGGCCCCGGGCCGTGCACGGTGGCCGACCACCCGGGCACCCGGCCGACCTGTGTGGTCCACTCCGCAGACGTTTGCACCACCCCCGACGGCGGTGAGTTCGACGAGGGGGCCCTGCTCGGTCCGCGCACCTACGGGGACCGCCCCGAGGCGCCGGACCGTCTTCTCGGGGCCTCCTACGAGCTCGGGGGAGAGGTCAGCCGGCGCCTGCTGTCCGCCCTTCCCGACGTACTGGTGGTCCCCGCCCACGAGTGCCACGCCCCCGTCACCGCGATGATCGCCGAGGAGGTCGTCTGCCAGGCACCCGGGCAGCAGGTGGTCCTGGACCGCCTGCTGGACCTGCTGCTCATCTCCACCCTGCGGGCCTGGTTCGACCGCCCCGGATCCCACGCGCCCGCCTGGTACGCCGCCATGGGGGATCCGGTGGTGGGCAGGGCCCTGCGGTTGCTCCACGACGCCCCGGAGCGCCCGTGGACGGTCGCCGCTCTCGCGGACGGCTGCGGGGTCTCCCGGGCCGCGCTCGCCCGCCGGTTCACGGCGCTGGTGGGCGAACCCCCCATGGCGTACCTGACCGGGTGGCGCATCGCCCGGGCCGCCGACCTGCTGCGCGGCGGTGACAGCACGGTCGCCTCGATCGCGCGCCGGGTGGGCTACGCGAACACGTTCGCGCTGAGTGTGGCGTTCAAGCGACTGCGCGGGATGAGCCCCACCGAGTACCGCAGGGCGCTCGCCGCCGCCTGAGCGTGCGATCTGCCCCGCCCGGTCCGCGGACCCGGCTGCCACGGGGCGCTCGGGGGAGCGGGACGAGGTGTGTTCCGCGTCATCGGTGCGGTGGTGCGCCGCCTTCGAAGGGCAGCGCCGGGTGGCGGGCGCCCGCCACCCGGCGGGTGTGTCACCCGGCCAGGGCGTCGGCGACGGCCCTGGTGGCGCCGAACCGCGCGTGGCGGCCGTCCTCCATCTGCCACAGGCAGTCCTCCAGGGCGCGGACGAGCGTCCAGGCCCGGGCGCGGTCCCGGTCGATCCCCGCGGCCTCGGTCAGCAGGTCGAACCTGCGGCGCACCGAGGCGGGGGCGCGTCCGGGGGCGGCCTCCTCGGCGAACCTGTTGCGCAGGGCCGGCATCAGTTCGTACCCGGGGTCTCCGACGAGCGGCTTGGGGTCGATGGCCACCCAGGGGTCGGGGCGTGTGCCGGGCAGGGGTGCGAGCACGTTCGCGTAGTGCAGGTCCCAGTGCAGGAGCCGGTCGCCGGGTTCGGAGGCCATCTCCCGGGCGACCGCCGTCCAGCGGGCCAGGGAGCGCCGTGCGCGGCCGTCGATCCGCTCGTCGGCCAGGAAGGGTTGGGTGCGTCGCACCAGGGACCGCGTCACGGTTGCGAGCCCGCGTACCCCGTCCGGTCCCGGGTGTGCGTTGAGCCGGGCGAGGAGTTCGCCGATGACGGTCAGGGCCCGGTCCAGGGGCTCGTGTTCCAGGGTGCGGGCGGGGTCGAGTGCTTCGAGGAGCAGGGCTCCGGTGGCGGGGTCGTGTTCGAGCAGGCGGACCGCTCCGTCGCCCGCCCAGACGCGCAGAGCCACGGGTTCGCCCTCGGTCTCGTCGTCGACGGGTTGCATCTTGAGGACTGCTGGGGAGCCGTCGGCGCGTCGTACCGGGACCACGAGGGCGACCATGCCGTGCATGGGTGCGCCGGTGGGGGTCAGGTTCCACCGGCGGAGGTGGAGGCCGGTCAGCGCGGGCAGGGCACAGGTCCACTCGGGGCCGAAGTTGTGGTCCAGGAGTGGTGCCAGTGCCCGGGGAACGGTGATCGGAGGTGGTGGGGACGTCGGTTCGTGCATGGTTCCTCTTCTTCGTCGTCGGATCGTGGTGACGAAGAAGGGGTGGGGGACCACGGGTCTAACGCATACCGAACACCTCGCGGGTCCTTCTTGGGTTTGAGAGCCTCCATCGTACCCGGCACGAAACACCACCTTCCCGGCCGTGCTCGGCATCGCCTGCATTCATGGCTTTTGGGATGAGCTCTCATCCCGGCGATTTTCACGCAAGAAGGCCGACATAAAAAATTGGCAGCTTTGGAGTCAACAGTGGCAAAGGTGGATGAAGCCGGGCGACCCATTCGTTGCAGTACGCTGTTGCATCATGTCTTGCGTCGGGTTTTCATTTGATCAGCACGAGAACGGGTTTATCTTTCTTTCTTGAGGGAAACAGGAAGGAGGGAGCTTTCGTGATCAAGCTGCCAAAGGGTGTAACCGAAAACTGTTTCCGAGGCTTCGGGGGAGTTATGAAAAATATTTTGCTCGTATTTGGTCTGGTCGTTGCACTGGTAACGGCCCCACTCGCCGTCGAATCCGCCTCAGCTGCCACGACGGTAGCGGAGCGGACGGTCGTCGCCTCGGGCACGGAGCTGGCCGGCGGCACCAACGCCGACGCCAGCCCCACCGAGAGCAACGAGGAGGGGACCTCGGGCCTTTGGGGTCTGCTCGGGTTGCTCGGCCTTTTGGGGCTGATCGGCCTGCGCAAGGGTCGGCAGCCCCACCGTGGTTCGTCCACGAATCGTGGAGCGCCGTAGTAATGACGGCTTGGCTGGTTGGCATGTACTGAGTTTGGTGGAGCTGTGTTTCTGGGTTCTCAGGCCACGGTGCTCGGTTGTCTCTTCTCGAACTCTACGGGTGTCAGCCAGCCGATCGCCGAGCACCGGCGCTGACGGTTGTGGAAGATCTCCAGGTACTCGAAGATCGCGTTCGCCAACTCCAACCGGGTCCGCCACCTGGGTCGATCCAGCGGTTCGACCTGCATGCGCGACCGGAACGACTCGATGACCGCGTTGTCGTAGCGGTCCCCGGTCGTCCCCATCGAGGGCACCGGACCCGGCTCCTCGGCCCGGTGAGCGAAGGTCGAGGCCCGAACTCCGGCCCCGGTTCGCGGTTTTCGACGGTCATGCCCAGCGCGTTCGTGGTCAGAGCCGGCGTGGGCGGGGAATCGATCGCCCACCCGACCACACGCCGCGAGCACACGTCCAGCACCACCGCGCAGTGCGCCTCGCCCTCCCGGGTGGGGTGCTCGGTGGTATAGGGGCCCACCACTGCTCCAGACCCTGTCGGTCTAACCAGACATACAGGGATGTTTCATTCCAATCTCATGGAGAGGGGTCGTCTCCGGATCATGGACGGCACGACCCTGTCGCTGCCGCCCGTGTGGCGTCCCCTCCTGTTCCGCGTGTTCGGCGGAGTGTCCGGGGCCGTCAGCGGGGCCGGGTGAGGGATCTGCCCCCGTAGACCAGGGACCAGGGGCGTTCCTCGTCCCGGTCGGCCAGGGGGCCGTGCGGGCGGGACGGTCCGGAGAGGACCCGTGCCGCCACCTCTGCGAAGACCGGGGCGGCCGGATGGGCGTCCCGGGCGGGGCGTACCGCCTCCGTGCGCCGGGACAGGGGTGCGCCCTCCAGCCGCCGCCAGGCCAGGCGGGGCTCCCTGGCGGTCGCCTCCGCGGTCTCCAACCCCACTCCGAGGCCGGCCAGCACCAGGCCCAGCAGGAATCCCGTGTCCCCGGCCTCCCGCACTCTCGGGGGGACCCACCCGTGTTCGCGGCACACCGCGAGCACCCGCTCGAACCAGGCGGGGTCCGAACGGCGTGTGGACAGGACGAGTTCGCGGCCCGCCAGGTCGGCGAGCGCCACGGTCGCGGGGCGTGTCGGCGCCTCCCCGCGGGGGAGCGCCGCCCCCAGCTCCTCCTGGCACACCGGTTCGCCGACCAGACCTGACCCCTCGAACGGCGCGGTCAGGAGCCCGGTGTCCACGGTTCCCTCACCCAGGGCGCGCACCAGTTCGGTTCCGGACATCTCGCACAGGTCGACGTCCAGTCCGGGGGCGTGTTCGGCCATCCCCTCGACCAGGCCGCGCAGTGCGGTCGCCGGGGTGCCGGGTCGCACGGCCGCCCGCAGGGTGCCGAGTTCGCCGTCGCGCAGGCGGCGCATGGTCTCCCTGAGCCGGGCCTCGCCCGCGACGAGGTCGCGGGCCTGGGCGACCAGGAGCCGCCCGGCGGGGGTGAGCGCGACCTGGCGGCGGGACCGGTCGAAGAGGGTCACCCCCAGTTCCTCCTCCAGCCGGCGTACCGACTGGCTCAGGGCCGGCTGGGCGATCCCCAGCTCGACCGAGGCCTCGCCGAAGTGCCCTTCGCGTGCCACCACCAGGAAGTACCGCAGATGCCGTCCGAGATCCACGGCCAGACACTAGCGGAAGCCGTTAGCGTGGGCGCCGTGACCACCACCGACACCCCTGCCGTGCGCGTGCACGCCCGTGAGATCGACGGAACCCGCGAGTGGGGGCACCTCGCGGGCGATCCGGTCGTCCTGGCCTCCGTCGCGAAGATCCTCATCGTCTTGGAGTTCGCCCGTCAGGCCGGAGCGGGGCTCCTGGACCCGACCGACCGGGTCGTGGCGCGGCGCGCGGACCGCCTCGGCGGTTCGGGTACCGCGGACTTCGCCGACGACGTCGAGCTGTCCCTGCGCGACTGCGCCCACCTGGCCATGACCATCAGTGACAACACGGCCGCCGACCTGCTCGTGGACCGGGTCGGCGTCGAACCCGTGCATCTGCTCGCGGCCGAACTGGGGCTGGACGGTACCCGGTTCACGGGCGGGCCCCGTGACCTGCTGCGGGTCCTGTTGGAGGAGGGCTGGTCCGGTGGGGCCGGCCCCGGGGGGCTGCCCGCCGGTGTTCCGGGGCGTGCCACGTCCGGCACCCCGGCGGACCTCACCCTGCTCCTCCAACGGGTGTGGACCGACGAGGCCGCCCAGCCGGAGGCGTGCGCGTTCGTCCGCGACCTCATGGCGCGTCAGCTGCTGCGCACCCGTATCGCCTCGGGGTTCGGGCCCCAGGTGCGGGTGAGCGCCAAGTCCGGGACGTTGCCGGGCCTGCGGCTGGAGGCGGGGGTGGTGGAGTATCCGGACGGTGCGCGCTACGCCGTGGCGGTGTGCGCGGTGGGACCGGATCCGGGGCGGACGGGGTTGGAGGCGGACCTGGCGTTGGGCCGGGCGGCGCGCGAGGCCGTGGATCGGCTGCGATCGGCCGCCGGGGCGCGGCCGGTGGTGCGGACGGACCTGCTCCCATAGGCAAACGCCTATGGGAGCAGGTCCTTCGGTTATTGGACGCCTGTTCGGAGCCCGTGTTTGGCTGTGCGCCGTTCGGTCCAACGGGGCCGGGCGCACGAGCGGGACGGCGAGAGGACCGGGACATGGCGATCGGACGACGGGGTTTCCTGCGGGGCGCTGTGGCGGCGGGGGCGATCACGCCCCTGTTGTCGGGGGCGGCGGGTGCGGTCCCGGTCGCCTCGGCGGAGCCCTCGGGCGGTGGATCGGGTGCGACGTTCCGGTGGTGGGGCACCAGCGGCTGGCGCATCGACGTGCCGGACCGGGCGCCGATCCTGGTGGACCCGTTCCTCACCAGGTTCTCCACGGGCCTGTTCGCGCCGGACCGCAAGTTCGACGCGGCGACGGAGCTGACGGTGGACCCCGCGACAGTGGACGAGCACACGGCCGACATCGGGGAGGACGCGGTCATCCTGGTGACACACACCCACTGGGACCACTTCGCCGACGTGCCCCACATCGCGACCACCACGGGGGCGCGGGTCGTGGGGACCCTGACGACGTACCATCTCGCCCAGGCGATGGGGGTGCCGGCGGGGCAGGTGTCACCGGTGCGCGGCGGGGAGGTCCTGGACTTCGGCGGCTGCGTGGTGGAGGTCGTGTCCGCTCTGCACAGCCGCAACGCCTCCCGGTCGGTGCTCTTTCCCGGGATCCGCGTCGGTGTCCCCGACGCCCCGGCGACGATCGCGGACCTGCCCGAGGGCGACACCCTCGCCTTCCAGGTGACCCCGGGGTCCGGGCCGTCGGTGTTCCTGATGGGCGCCAGCGACTTCGCGGAGCGGGAGGTGGCGGGGTTGTCGCCGGACGTGGCGATGGTCGCGCTGCCCTCGACCTCCAGTACCCACGAGTACGTGCCCCGGCTCATCGAGGCGCTGGACAAGCCCGCGACGGTCGTGCCCGTGCACTGGGACAACTTCGAGCGGGAGCTCGTGAACCCGCCCGAGGACGGCACGGGGTCGGGGATGAGCGTGGAGGAGTTCACGGAGCAGGTGCGAAGGGTCGCTCCGCGGACGCGGGTCGTGGTCCCCGAGTACCTGTCGCCCCTGAGTTTTTGAGCCCTCTGGTGCGGCCCGCGGGTGTTCGCGGGCCGCGCCTGTGTGTCCGGGCCGGGCGGGTGCCTGGATCAGGGCCGGTGGCCGGGCCGCCGTTGGGCCGGGCGCCGTTCCAGTGCCTGCACCATGCCGGCGAGGGCGGGCTTGGGGCGGTAGGAGTCGTCGAAGGGCAGGGCCGCGGTGTAGCCGGGGAACCACTCGGGGATCCACGAGTGGTGGTCGCTGACGCCCCACACCGTGACGTTCACGCAGGTGGGCACGTCCAGGCAGGCCTCGACCACCCGCTGGTACTCGTGGGCCTGGGCCTCCAGCTGCTCGGGTCCGGGCGGCTCGGGTAGGCGCACGTCGAGTTCGCTGACGGTGACGTCCAGGCCGAGGTCGCTGTACCGGCGCATCTGGTCGGCCATGTCCTCGGGTACGGAGCCGTGCACGAAGTGTCCCTGGAACCCGATGCCGTGCAGGGGCACGCCGCGGTCCAGGAGGTCGGTCACCAGGTCGTACAGGGCGTCGGCCTTGTCCCCGGCGCCCTCGATGCCGAACTCGTTGACGTAGAGCCGGGCGTCGGGGTCCACCTCGTGCGCCATGGTCAGGGCCTGGGCGATGTAGTCCTCGCCCAGGACCTGGTACCAGAGGTTCTCCCGCAGCCGGGGCCCTGCGTCCACGAGGGGTTCGTTGATGACGTCCCAGGTGGTGATCCTGCCCTGGTAGCGGCCCAGGAGGGCGTCCATGTGCTCGCGCATCACCTTGAGCAGCTCTGCTTCGGTCCAGGAGCCCTCGGAGAGCCAGGCCGGCTGCTGGTTGTGCCACAGCAGGGTGTGGCCGCGCACGTCGAGGCCGTGGTGCTCGGCGAAGCCGACCACCGCATCGGGCCCGCTCCAGTCGAACTCGTACCGTTCCGGCTGCACGTACTGCCACTTCATGGTGTTCTCCGCGGTGACGGAGGTGTAGTTGCCGGTGACCACGTCCTGGTAGTCGTCGTCGTGGACCAGGGGGTTCACGGCCACGGCCACCCCCAGGCCGATGCCGTGCGCGTCGGCGAGTGCCGGCAGTTCGCCACCGGTGGAGTCCTCGCGCGGCAGGGCGACGACCAGGACGGCGGTGACCGCGACGGCCACCGCGCCCAGGGCCCCGGCGGCCAGCAGCCCTCCCCTGCCCCGGGCGGGTGCCCGCCGACCACCGGAGGTCGCGTTGTGCATTCCGTCCATTCCCACCCCTAGAAGGAGCCGGTGGTGACGGGGAACCCGGACAGGGAGCGCACGACCGTGGTGCCGCGGCGGGTGGGTTGCGCGGTGGGCCGCAGGCGCGGGAGCCGTTCGGCGAGGGCGCGCAGGGCGACCTCCCCCTCCAGACGGGCCAGCGGGGCTCCCAGGCAGTAGTGGACGCCGCTGGAGAAGGACAGGTGGTCGGAGGCGTCCTCGCGGGTGATGTCGAACCGGTCGGGGTCGGTGAACCGTTCCGGGTCGCGGTTGGCCGAGCCGATCAGGCACATCGCGTAGTCACCCGGGCGCATCGGCCGTCCCTGCACGGTGGTGTCGGCGTGCGACCATCTGGTGGTCATCTGCACCGGTGAGTCGAAGCGCAGGACCTCCTCCACCGCTCCGGGCGCCAGCCCGGGGTCGTCCACCAGGCGTTCCCACTGTTCGCGGTGGCGCAGCAGGGCCATCACCCCGTTCCCGATCAGGTTGACGGTGGTCTCGAACCCGGCGACCAGCAGCAGCCGGCACATCGTGCGCAGTTCGGTGGGGGTGAGCGCGCCGCCGTCGGACGCGGTCACCAGGGCGGAGATCACGTCTTCGCGGGGGGCGGCGCGCCGTTCGGCCATGAGCCGTCCGAACAGCACGTCCAATTCTGCCGCGGCCCCGTCGATCCGGCTCAGGTGACGTGCTGAGCGGGCCCCGTCCAGGGCGCCGCCGATGGCGCGGCCGATCCGTACGAACTGCTCGTCGTCCGCCTCCGGGACGCCCAGGAGGCGGCTGATGACCGCGATGGGAAGGGGTTGGGCGAGGTCGCGCATGAGGTCGAAGTCGCGCCGGGCCAGAGCGGTGTCGAGGAGTTCGTGGGTGATCTTCTCGATCTCGGCCCGGTACCCGGCCATGCGGCGCGGGCTGAACGCCGGCCGGGCCAGGGCGCGCAGCCGGGTGTGGTCGGGCGGGTCGAGGATGAGGAAGGACAGGTCGAGGATGTCGAACTGCTCGGGCAGTGCCATCCGCTCGGGTGGCTGCACCCCGAACTCCCGGCCGCGCAGCAGCGTGCTCACGGCCTCGTAGGTGTTGGCGGAGCGGAAGCCGAGTCTGCTGGTGGCGAAGGGTCCCTGGGCGCGCAGGCGGCGGTAGGTGGGGTAGGGGTTGGCGCGCCAGGGGTGGTGCAGGAGGCGGCTGGGGTGGTCGCCTGCCTGTGCGGCCAGCCATGACAGGCTGCGGGCCGTGCGCAGCCGGGCGTCGAGGCGGAGGGCGTCGAGAATCTGCATGGCTGTGGGGTCCTCTCCTGGCGGCTGTGGCCTTGCGGCTCTGGCGGGCACGGCCGGCCGTCCCCTTCCTCGCGGTGCGTCCGGGAGCGGCCGGTCCGAAAGGGGCAGTGCGCGGGCGGATGCGGGCGGGGCCGCGGTGGGGGGTGTCGTGCTCGTCCTCGTGCGGACCGGGGACCGCAGCGTAGCGGGGCCGGGCCGACCGTGAGGGGCGAATCCGGCGAGTTCGCACCGGTCTCCATTCTCTCCTGTGGCCGTTCCGGTCACGTGGGTCCCGGTGGAGGGGCGGGTGGCGGCCGCCGCGTTCCGGGAGGCGGGGGAGGCCGTCCCCGTCCCCGGGGCACGGGACGCTCTTCGACTGATCCGGGGTGACGTAGACGACACTAGGTGCGCGGAGATCGCCGCAGCCACTCCGGGTGGGAACTTGGCCGGTGGCGGCCAGGGGGGAACTCGCGGGTCCGCCGGGGCGTTTTCTGCGGGGTCGGGGCAGGGCTTCGCGGTCGGCGGGAGCGCGGCTCCGGGTTCGGGGGCGGGGCGGTGCGAGGCGGGGTGCCACGTCGGTCGCACCCCCTAGACTGGGCCCCTTCCCGTGTGTGGGCGGGGGTTCGTGCCCGTGATCGCGGGAGCCGGTCCGTGGTCGGCGCGCCGCTCGGTGTTGGCTACGATCGCGGGGATCCCGGGACCGCAGTCGCGGGATGACAGTCGCGGCAGAGTCGGAGGATGAGGACGTTGGGTCCCCTAGAGAACACTGACCCCGAACGCGTTGGCCGGTACCGGCTGATCGGGCGCCTGGGAGCCGGCGGTATGGGGCAGGTGTTCTTCGGGCGTTCGGCCGCCGGCCGGGCCGTCGCGATCAAGCGCATCCACCCGCACCTGGCCGCGGACGTGTCGTTCCGCCAGCGTTTCGCCCGTGAGGTGACCGCGGCCCGCCAGGTCAGCGGGGCGTTCACCGCGCCGGTCATCGACGCGGGTCCCGACGACGAGGTGCCGTGGCTGGTCACCTCCTATGTTCCCTCGCTGCCACTGGACGAGGCCGTGCAGGCGCACGGGCCGCTCCCGGAGGCGAGTGTGCGGGTACTCGCCGCGGGTCTGGCCGAGGCGCTCGTGGAGATCCACCGGGTCGGTCTGATCCATCGTGACTTCAAGCCGGGCAACGTGCTGCTGTCCGAGGACGGGCCCCGGGTGATCGACTTCGGTATCGCCCGTGCCACGGACGGGACGGCGGCGACCCAGTCGATCATCGGGACTCCGGGGTTCATGAGCCCCGAGCAGGTGCAGGGGGAGAACCTCACGCCCGCCAGTGACCTGTTCGCCTACGGCGCGGTCCTGGCCTTCGCGGCGTCGGGTACCGGGCCCTTCGGTGAGGGCAACATGCCCACCATGGTCATGCGCATCATCAGCCGTGAACCCGACCTGTCCGCCGTGCCCGAGAGCCTGCGCCACCTGGTCGCGGCCTGCCTGTCCAAGGACCCGCAGGGGCGGCCGGGGCCCGGCGAGATCCTCGACTACCTGGGTGACGTGCACCCGGGGGCGTCCTGGTTGCCGCCCGCGGTGATGGCGGGTGTGCGCGAGCAGGTCGCCAAGGTCAACCAGGCGCTCGCCACCTCGGCGGGGGATCCGCAGGTCACCGGCGGCCACCAGCGCACCGAGGTGCTCGGGGCGGGTGGTGCGGCGGCACTGGGCGGTGCGGCCGGGGCTCTGGGCGGGGCCGCCGCCGCGGGGGCGTTCGGCGACGACCAGGCCACCCGTGTGGCGGGTGGGACCCAGGCCGCCGACCACGGTGCCGCCTCCGGGGCGGGCCAGCAGGGGTACCAGCCCACGGCGCAGTTCCCGTCCACCCAGCAGCAGCCGGGGCAGCCGACCTCCCAGTACGGGCAGGGGGCCACCTCCCAGTACCAGCAGCAGGGGCAGGGCCGCCAGGACGGGGACGACCCCTACGCCGACCTGTACGGTGATCCGCGCGGCCGGCGGTCCGACGCGGGCTCCCACCAGCGCCGGCAGGAGGAGGGCCGCAGGCAGCAGGAGGAGCAGCGCCGGCTGGCGGTGGAGCAGCAGCGCCAGCAGGAGGACCAGCGGCGCCGTATGGAGGAGCAGAGGGCCGAGCAGCGCCGCCAACAGGAGGCCGAGCGCGTGCACCGCGACCGTCTGCGCGCGGAGCAGGACGCGGCACGCAGGGCGCAGTCCGAGGCGCGCCGGGCCGACCAGCCGGGGCTGTGGGGATTCGTCAAGCTCCTGCCGCTGCTGATCCTGCCGCTGATCCAGATCCCGCTGGGGTACGGCGCGGCGCTGGCGTGGGCGTGGTTCACCACCGAGACGGACGTGTGGACCGGGTCCGCCTACTACTTCGAGCCGTTGACGATGGACGCGTTCTGGCACGCGACGATGCTGGGCTACTTCATCCTCAACAACCTGGTGTCGTTGGAGTTCCTGGTGCGTTCGCTGCGCACCTCGTTCGTCACGGGTGCGGTGCTGGCCCTGGGCGTCGTCGCGGCGACCAACGGTCTGCTGTACAGCTTCGGTTTCTGGGGCTGATCCGGGGCGTGGTCCCGCGGGGCCTCAGTGCTCCGCGGGGATGCGCACGGTGTCGGTGAAGTCGATGCGGTGTTCGAACACCCACGCGTGCTGGTCGAACCGGGAGATCACCCGGAAGACCACGGGTAGGAACAGGTCGCGCAGGAGTACCTGGACGCGGTTGGTCGCGAGCTTGCTCGCGCCGCGTCTGCGGCCCTCGGCGACCACCCGCTCGACCCGGTCGCGGCGCAGCCGCTCGTAGGTCCGCAGTGCCGCGGCGGGGTCGGGCACGTCACGCAGGCACATGGCCAGGACGAGTGCGTCCTCCAGGGCCTGGGAGGCGCCCTGGCCGCTGGAGGAGGACATCGCGTGGGCGGCGTCGCCGAGCAGGGCGACGCGCCCCCGGGTCCAGTGCGCCAGCGAGGCGATGTCGTACACGCCCAACGGGGTGAAGGCGGACTCCTCGGCCTGGTCCAGGGCTGCGGCGATGTGGGGCTGCTCGTCGGTGAACAGTCCCTTCACGTGCTCCTTCCACCCTTGCGCGGGTGCGGTGTCGGCCGCGGTCGGTTCGGGGTGGGGCAGGTTGACGAACCAGAGGGTGCCCTCGGCGCCGGTCTGGTAGCCGAGGAAGGCCCGGCGGCCGAACACCATGCGCGTGGTGCCCTCCGGGGTGGCGGGCAGGGCGCCCGGGGGGAGTCGGCCGCCCAGGTTGAGGAGCCCGGTGTAGGCGGGTTCGGGTGCTGCGGGGTCCATGGAGCGCCGCACGGGGGAGTGGATGCCGTCGGCGCCGACGAGGACGTCGCCCTCGGCGGTGCTGCCGTCTGCGAAGGTCACGCGTACGCCGTGGCCGGTGTCGGTGTGGGACACGAGCCTCTTGCCGTAGGTGACGGGGACTGCGTGGTCCGCGGCCCCGTCGGCGAGTGCCTTCTGGAGGAGGCCGCGGGTGATCGTGATGGTGCGCAGGTCCTCTCCCTGGTGTGCGGAGCGGTCGTCGAGCGCGCCCAGCAGGCGTCCGGTTCCGTTGCGGAACTCGATGCGGTCGCTGTGGAAGGCTGCGGCGGCTGTGACGGTATCGAGCAGGCCGAGGGTGTCCAGGACGGAGAGGCCGTTGGGTGCCAGGCTCAGGTGGCTGCCCAGGGCGGTGGCCGGTCCGGTGTGGGCCTCGAAGACCTGGGCCTCGATGCCGGCCCGGTGCAGTGCGACGGCCAGGGCCGGGCCTCCGATCCCCCCGCCGCTGATGAGAACGCGCATGATGGACTCCTGGTGGTAGCGTGTCCAAGTTATTTCTTTCGGTCGAACGAAATATATGTGGACTTCCGGGCCGCGTCAAGGGCGCTGCCGCGGAGTCGCGACGAGTGAGGCGGAGGCGGCATGGGACAGGACAGGGAACAGGCGCTGCGGGAGGTGTCCGACGCCGGGCGAAGGCTCAGCGCCGCGGCGGTCATGTTCCACACGGCCGTGGGGGAGAGGCTGGGTATCGGCCCCAGCGACTGGAAGACCCTGGACCTGCTCGACCGCCACGGTCCCTGTACGGCGGGTGAGCTCGTGCGCCACTCCGGTCTGGCGCCCGCTTCCGTGACCGGGGTCGTGGACCGGCTGGAGCGCCACGGGTTCGTGCGGCGCACCAGGGACGAACAGGACCGGCGCCGCGTGGTCGTCACCGTGGCCCCCGACCTGCCCGCGCGCATGGCCGAGGCTTTCGCCGGGCTGCTGCGCGGCCTCGGCGAGGTCAACGCCCGCTACGACACCGAACAGCTCGCCCTCATCGCCGGATACCTGTCGGCGGCGGCGGAGGCGCAGACGGCGGCCACCGCCGAGCTGTCCCGGGGCGGATCCTAGGCCGTGCCCTCCGGGGTCCCCGCGGCCCGCCCCGGGTCGAGGCCGCTGGCTCCCGGACCGGTGGGACGCCATGGGACGCGGTTCCGAATACTGTCCTGAAGGTGCGAACACACTGTCCTTTGCGCCTTGAGGGCACACGCCGTCGTCCCCGAGTCGAGCCGGCTCCGCGGGGCGATGCGGAGATCTTCGCATGTCGGGAGCGGGAAGAGCGCGCGGGGGCGCCCGCAGGCCGATCGCTCACCGTGTTCGATCCGATCCGGACGGCGAAAATTCTTCGCCGGGACCCGTTGTGAGCCTGTGTCGTTCCTGTTAACTTGCACCGTGCGAGGCCATGGGAGCGTTCCCAAAACGAGGGATCACCCATGGGGCTCACAAAAATCCCGAACTGTCCCCGACCGGATACGGCGACACAACCGATTCCTTGGCATGTACTACCTCGAAACCACGAAAAGGGATGGACGTGATCGCCCTGCCGGAGCCCCGCCGGCCCACCCGGAACGGGCAGGGCGGGGAACCGCCGCACCATCGGACGGACAGGCCCGCAGACGGAAAGGAAGACCCCCCGTGAAGACTGTGACCAAGGTGGGCGCGATCGCCGCGGCCGGCACCCTCGCCGGTGCGCTGGCCGTGTCGCTCGCCCCGCAGCCCGCCGCCGCCCACGGCGCGTTCACCTACCCCGCCAGCCGCACCTACGCGTGCTACGTCGACGGCCTGGAGGGCGGCGCGGGCGGCAACGTCGAGCCCACCAACCCCGCCTGTGCCGACGCCCTGGCCGAGGGCGGCTCGTACCCGTTCTGGAACTGGTTCGGCAACCTCATCAGCGACGCGGACGGTCGCCACCAGGAGGTCGTGGCCGACGGCGAGCTGTGCGGGCCCACACCCGCCTTCTCGGCGTTCAACGCCGCCCGCACCGACTGGCCGACCACCGGCCTGCCCTCCGGTGGGACGGTCGAGTTCCACCACAACGCGTGGGCCCAGCACCCCGGCACCTTCTTCACCTACGTCACCGAGGCGGGCTGGGACCCCGGCTCCGCGCTCACCTGGGCGGATCTGGAACTCGTCGACGAGGTGACCGACCCGCCGCTGCGCCAGGGCGGGGTCCAGGGCGCTGAGTACTACTGGGACGTCGACCTGCCCGAGCGGCAGGGGCAGCACATCGTGTACGTGGTGTGGGAGCGCTCGGACAGCCCCGAAGCGTTCTACAACTGCTCCGACGTCGTCTTCGGCTGATCCGGTCACCGGCCGCGCCGCCGTGCGCGAGGGGACGGCGCGGCCGGTGCGTCCCCGCCCCGGGCCGCCGCCTCCCGGCGGGCGTGCCCGGGGCGCCCTGAGCCGGGGGAGGCCGCGGTGGATCGGCTCCTGCGGATCTTCGCCACCCGGGGGTGGGCCGCCAGGCGCGGGGAGAGCGCCGAACAGGCGACCGCCCCGGGTAGGAGGGGACCGCGTGTCAGTGCGCGGTCGGCCTACCCGTGGCCCGGTCCGGGCCCTCGGAAGGGGTTGCGGGCGCGGTGGAGGCCCGCGGAGTCGTCCGCACGGCGCCCGTCGCCGGAAGGGGGCCGCCCAGCATGTGCGCGAGCGCCCGGCGCGCCGAGTCCACGTGTTCTGCGGCCGCGTCGCCCAGCGCCGGAGTGTCCCCGCCCGCGAGCATCCGCACCAGGTCGCGGTGCTCGTCGACCACCGCCGAGCGGTACTGGGCGTGGCCCAGCCGTATGCGGGTCAGCTGGAACAGGAACACCTGCGATCGCACCCCGTGCCAGGCCTTGGTCAGCCGGCTGTTCCCGGCGGTGTCGTAGACACGGTCGTGGAAGGCCATGTCCAGGGAGAGCAGGGCGGGGCCCTCCGCGCCGGCGGCCAGGGCCCGCTCCATCGCACCCACCACGCCCGAGAGCTCCGCGAGGCGTTCGGGGGTGGCGCGGGTGGCCGCCGTGCGGGTGGCCAGGCGTTCCAGCGCCGCGCGGACCGTGTAGACCTCGTCCACGTCGTCGGGGCTCAGCTCGATCACCCGGGCGCCGCGGTGCCACTCGCTGTGGACCAGGCCCTCCCGTTCCAGGATGGCCAGGCCCTCGCGGACCGACCCCCGGCTCACGTCCAGCGAGGAGGCCAGCTCGACCTCGCGCAGGGCCGCGCCGGGTGGGACCTGGCCCTCGAAGATGGATTCGCGGATGCGGTCGGCCGCCTCGTGGGCCAAACCGCGCCGCTGCGCCCTGCGCATGCCGTTTCCTCCCGGATCCGCCCTCGGACTCGCCCCTGACGCCGCGTCGAGTGTACGGGTATGTCCGCCGGGGCGGGGCCTGCGCGGGGCACGGGCCGACCCCGATGGCGGGATGTTGACATCCGGACAACCCCTGTCGGAGGATGAGTCACCCGGTCATTCCGGGTGCCACGGTCTCCGTGGTCCGGATCCCGTCCTGATCCGGACCACGGGATCCGGGCCGGGAGACCGCCCGTCCGGCCTCACACGCGGGGGATGCCGGTGTAGTTCTCCGCCAGCTGGGTCGAGGCGGCCCGTGAGGACGCCAGGTACTCCAGGTGGGAGAGCTGGAGGCGGTGGTCGAAGGCGTCGCCCGAGGTGTGCAGCAGCGTGGTCATCCAGTAGGAGAAGTGCTCGGCCCGCCACACCCGGCGCAGGGCCGTGGCCGAGTAGTCCGCCAGGGCCCCCGCCTCGCCGCGCGTGTACCAGGTGCGCAGGGCCTCCGCCAGCAGTGCCACGTCGTTCAGGGCCAGGTTCAGGCCCTTGGCCCCGGTGGGCGGCACGATGTGCGCCGAGTCCCCGGCCAGGTAGAGGCGCCCGTGGCTCATCGGCTCGGTGACGAAGCTGCGCATGGGGGTCAGGCTCTTGGAGGTGAGCGGCCCGCGCCGCAGTTCCCAGCCGGGGACGGCCATGCGCTCGGACAGTTCCTCCCACACCCGCTCCTGCGACCAGTCGTCGGGGTCGGTGCCGTTGGGTACCTGGAGGTAGAGGCGGCTCACCTCCTCCGAGCGCATGCTGTGCAGGGCGAAGCCCCGCTCGTGGCGGGCGTAGACCAGTTCCTCGCACGAGGGCGGCACGTCGGCCAGCACACCCAGCCAGCTGAAGGGGTAGAGCCGGTCGAAGGTACGGACGACGTCCTCGGGCAGGCTGCGCCGCCCGATCCCGTGGAAACCGTCGCAGGCCGCCACGTAGTCGCACTCCAGCAGCTGCTCCTCGCCGTCGTGGGTGAAGCGCACGCGGGGGCTGTCGGTCTCGATCCCCTCGATCGCGGTGGCCCGGGCGCCGAAGAGGATCCGGCCCCCGTCCGCCAGGCGCCTGGCGGTCAGGTCCTTGACGATCTCGGTCTGTGCCCAGATCTCCACGGTGCGCCCGCACAGGTCGGAGAAGTCCACGCGGTGGGAGCGGCCGTCGAAGCGCAGTTCGATGCCGTGGTGGGTGATGCCCTCACGGTCCATGCGGTCGCCGAGGCCGTTGCGGCGCAGGAGCTGGGCGACGCCGTGCTCCACCACGCCCGCGCGCTGGCGTGCCTCGACGTAGTCGCGGTCCCGGGTCTCCAGCACCACCGACTCGATACCGGACAGGTGCAGCAGGTGGGAGAGCAGGAGGCCGGAGGGCCCCGCTCCGATGATGCCGACGCGTGTGCGCATGCAGGTGTCCCCTCGTCCGGTGGGCGTCCCACCCAGGCGGCTTGGATGTTCTCAATGCGGACGTTCATTCACATGACGAACATTAAACGAGCTTAGCGAGGCCACGTCCAGTCGGCGATGCGGGCCCTGGGATGCCCTGACCAGGCATGGTCATCCCATCACCCGGCGTTCATGGTGTCGAAATGTGCTCGCATCACATCTTGACCCAGTGGGCTGAATCACCTAAGTTCGCAGAAAGAACAAGTGTTCGCAAAACGTACAACGGTGGGCGTCGGCGCCCACCCCGACGCGGTTGGAGCACCGATGCGCCGTAAGCCGGCCGTCCTCATCGCAGGAGCCGCACTACTGGCCGCCACCGCGTGCGGCGGTACCGACGCCGACTCCGGGGGCCTCACCACCCTCACGGCCGGGGTCATCCCCATCGTCGACGTGGCCCCCGTCTACCTGGGCGTCGACCAGGGGTTCTTCGAGGAGCGCGGCATCGACCTGCGGCTGGAGTCCGGGTCCGGTGGCGCCGCCATCGTGCCCGGCGTCATCAGCGGCGAGTTCGACCTCGCCTTCAGCAACACCGTCTCCCTCATCGTCGCCCGCGACCAGGGCCTGCCCCTGGTCGTCCTCACCAACGGGGTCACCACCACCGGTGAACAGGGCGCGGACTTCGGTGGCGTCTTCGTCCTCGACGACAGCCCCGTCGAGGACGTCGCCGACCTGGAAGGGCTCACGGTCGCCGCCAACAACCTCAACAACATCGGCGACACCACCGTCCGCCAGTCCGTACGCGAGGCCGGGGGAGACCCCGCCGAGGTCGAGTTCGTCGAACTCCCCTTCCCCGACATGCCCGCAGCCCTGGAGACCGGCCAGATCGACGCGGTCTGGGCCGTGGAACCCTTCGCCTCGATCATCCGCGAGGCCGGACACCGTGAGATCGCCTCCAACTTCGTGGACACGCACCCCGAGCTGTCGGTCGCCGCCTACTTCGCCTCCGAACAGCGCATGGCCGAGGAGCCCGAGCTCTTCGGGGACATCACCTCGGCCCTGGAGGAGTCCTTCGCCTACGCCGAGGACAACCCCGACGAGGTCCGCCGGATCATCTCCACCTACACGGAGATCGACCAGGCCGTCATCGACCAGATGGTCCTGCCCCGTTTCCCCGCCGAGACCAACCGCGATTCCGTGCAGGTCCTCGCCGACCTCATGGTCGAGGACGGACTCCTCGACGCCGAGCCCGACCTCGACGCGCTCTACCCCTGACCCCGGGCCCGTACCCGGCACACGGGATCCCCTCAGCCCCGGGGTCCACGCCCGCGGCGCCGGACACGCCCACCGCCCCCCCGGCGTGTCCGACACCGCCCCCCACCGCCCCTTCAGGAGCCACCGCACCATGACCGCGACAAGAACCACCTCCGGCACCCGCTCCCGGCGCTCCACCACCTACGGGCTCCTCGCCGCCGGCGCCGCGCTCGCCCTCACCGCCACCGCCTGCGGCACCGGTGAGGGCGAGGCGGCCGACGAGGGCGGACTCACGCCCGTCAGCGTCGGGGTCCTGCCCATCACCGCGGTCGCGCCCCTCTACCTCGGCGTCGAGCAGGGCCTGTTCGAGGAACAGGGCCTGGACGTCACCATCGAGACCGGGGGAGGAGGCGCCACCACCGTCCCCCGCGTCGTCAGCGGCGAACTCGACTTCGCCTTCGGCAACGTCGTCTCCCTCATCATCGCCCGTGAGCAGGGCCTGCCGCTGACCGTGGTCGCCAACGGCATGACCACCACCGGGGACGCCGACACCGACTACAGCGCCCTGGTCGTCCCCGCCGGCAGCGCCATCGAGAGCCCCGCCGACCTGGAGGACGCCACCGTCGCCATCGACAACCTCCAAAACATCGGCGACACCTCCGTACGCCACTCCGTCCGCCTCGACGGCGGCGACCCCACCGGCGTCGACTTCGTCGAACTCGCCTTCCCCGACATGGTCGGCGCCATGGAGACCGAGCAGATCGACGCCGCATGGGTCGTCGAGCCCTTCCTCACCATCGCCATGCGGCAGGGGGCCACCCCCATCGCCGCCAACTTCGTCGAACTCGACCCCGAGCTGTCCATCGCCACCTACTTCACCAGCGACGAACTCATCGCCTCCGACCCCGAGACGGTCGACGCCTTCACCGAGGCCATGAACGCCTCCCTGGTCCACGCCCAGGACAACCCCGAGGAGACCGCCGGCATCCTCACCGAGTTCACCGAGATCGACGCGGCCGTCGTCGACGAACTGCGCTGGCCGCGCTTTCGCCCCGAGATCGACCGCGGCGCCCTGGACACCATCGCCGACCTCATGGTCACCGACGGCCTGATCGACTCCGCACCCGACCTGGACACGTTCATCAGATGACCGACACCACCGCAAGCCCGGCGCACCACACGCCCGCGGCCCCCGCGGGCGGGGGCACACGCCCGCGCGGGACCGCCCGCACGGTCCCAGGCACACCACTCCTCGGCGCCTTGGGCATCGTGGCGTTCCTCGCCCTGTGGGAGGCCGTGCCACGCCTGGGAGTGGTCTCCGACCGCTACCTGCCTCCCGCCTCCGAAGTCCTCGTCGCCCTGGCCGAACGCGCCACCACGCCCGCCTTCTGGACGGCCGTCGGCGACACGCTCGCCGGGTGGGCCCTGGGGCTGGCCATCGCCTTCGTCGCAGCCGTCGTACTCGGCTTCACCCTGGGAGCACTGCCCCGGGTGCGCGCCTTCACCAACTCCACGGTGGACTTCCTGCGCCCCATCCCCTCGGTCGCGCTCATCCCGCTCGCCGTACTCATGTACGGCACCGACATCCGCTCCACCCTGCTCCTGGTCGTCTACGCCTGCTTCTGGCTCATCTACATCCAGGTGCTGTACGGAGTGGCCGACGTCGACCCCGTCGCGGAACAGACCGCGCGCTCCTACGGGCTCGGCCGCCTGGCCCGCGTCCGCCACGTCGTGTGGCCGACCACGCTTCCCTACCTGATGACGGGTCTGCGCCTCGCCGCCGCCGTCGCACTCATCCTGTCCATCACCGCCCAGCTCATCATCGGCTCCCCGGGCATCGGCCGCGAGATCGCCGTCGCCCAGTCCAGTGGCGCCGTCGCCTCGGTCTACGCTCTGATCGTCGCCACCGGCGGCCTCGGAGTCCTGATCAACACCGGGGTGCGCGCACTGGAGCGCCGTGTCCTGCGCTGGCATACGTCCGTCCGCGGGGAGACCACCGCATGAGCCGGCACACCCGGACCGTAGGGTCCGACGACAACGGCACCGCCGCAGGGGCCCAGGCCCCCGCCCCGAGCGCGCGACCGCGCCGCCGCGGTGCGGCCGGCGCCACCCTGGGACGGCTGAGCGTGCGCACCCTGCACGTGCTCCTCCTCCCCGTCCTGCTCATCGGGGTCTACGCCTACGCCAGCGCCACCTCGGACAGCTACTACACGCCCACCCCCGACCTCATCGCCGCCGCCTTCGTCGAGCTGTGGTTCTCCGAGCGCTTCTTCGTCGACGTGCTCCCGAGCATCGCCCGCCTGCTCACCGGTTTCACCGTCGCGGCGGTCATCGGTGTCGGCCTGGGTGTCCTGCTGGGCCTGTCCTCACGTACCCGGGCCCTCCTCGAACCCGTCCTGGAGTTCCTGCGCGCCATCCCGCCGCCCGTCCTGGTGCCGCTGATGATCCTGCTCGCCGGTATCGACGACTCCATGAAGGTCATGGTGATCATCTCCGGTTGCGTGTGGCCCGTCCTGCTCAACACCGTGGAGGGCGTCCGCGCCGTCGACCCGGTCCTGGCCGACACCGCCCGCTGCTACGGCATCACCGGCACCACCCGGCTGCGGGTCCTGGTCCTGCGCTCGGCCAGCCCGCAGATCATGGCCGGGCTGCGTCTGGCCCTGGCCCTGGCGATCATCCTCATGGTCATCAGCGAGATGTTCGCCAGCTCCAGCGGGCTGGGCTTCGCCATCGTCCAGTTCCAGCGGACCTTCGCCATCCCCGAGATGTGGGCGGGCATGGTCCTGCTCGGTCTGATCGGTTTCGCCCTGTCGGCCCTGTTCGAGCTCGCCGAGGGCCGTGTCCTGGGCTGGTACCGGGGTCTGCGCGCCGCGAACAGGGGAGAGTGAGCCCATGGGCAGCGCGGCGCACCCGACCACGACCACGACGAACCACGAGGGAGAACGTCCCACCATGCTCAAGGTCACCGGCCTCCAGAAGATCTACAACGGGGGTGCCGGCGCCGTCGAGGCCGTCCGCGACCTCACCTTCGAACTCGGCGAGGGCGAACTGGTCTGCCTCGTCGGCCCCTCCGGGTGCGGCAAGACCACCCTGCTCAAGTGCATCGCCGGGCTCATGCCGCCCACCAGCGGCACCGTCGAGCTCGACGACCGGCCCGTCACCGCCCCGCCGCCCGACATGGCCGTGGTCTTCCAGGAGTACGGGCGCAGCCTCTTCGCGTGGATGAACGTGCGAGCCAACGTCGAACTGCCCCTGAAGGAGAAGAAGCTCTCCAAGGAGAGGCGCGCCGAACTCGTCCGCGAGTCCCTGGAGGCGGTGGGGCTGACGGACTTCGCCGACGCCTACCCCTGGCAGCTCTCCGGCGGCATGCAGCAGCGCGTGGCCATCGCCCGCGCCATCGCCTACGAGCCCAAGGTCCTGCTCATGGACGAGCCGTTCGCCGCCGTCGACGCGCAGACCCGCGCGGACCTGGAAGACCTCATCCGCGAGATCTGGAAGCGCCTGGGCGTCACCGTCCTCTTCGTCACCCACGACATCGACGAAGCCGTCTACCTGGGCGAACGGGTCCTGGTGCTCTCCTCCTCGCCGACCGTGGTGCAGGACGACATCACCGTCGACCTCCCGGCCGAGCGCGACCAGCTCACCACCCGCCAGGACGAGCGCTTCACCGAACTGCGCGCTCGCGTCTACGCCGAGATCCAGCAGGCCAAGAGGGGTGCCGGCCGCACGGACGCCCCGGCCGGCAGCCGGGCCGCCGCGCGCTGACCCGAGTACCGCAACCGATCCGCGTCGCACACGCGAAAGCCCGCCCACACCGTCGCAACCGTCGCAACCGTCGAAGGAGACACACCGTGACCCTGATCGCCTCCGAGGACTACACCTCCGCCATCTTCACCGGGGCGTGGACACCCGCCAGAGGCGGTGACGCCCCCGTGGTCTCTCCGTCCACCGGGGACGTGCTGGGACGCACCGGCATCGCCGACGCCGACGACGTCCACGACGCCGCCGCGCGTGCGGCCCGCGCCCAGAGGGGGTGGGCCGCCGCGTCCTTCGAGGAGCGGGCCGCCGTCCTGCGCCGAGCCGGTGACCTGCTGGAGGCCGAAGCCGAGGAGATCATGGGCTGGCTGCGCCGCGAGGGCGGGGCGGCGGCCGGGATGGCGGGTTTCCAGGTGCACGTGGCGGCGGGGGAGTGCTTCGAGGCCGCCGCACTGGCCTCCCAACCGCACGGCGAGATCCTGCGCACCGGCAAGCCGCGGCTGAGCTTCTCCCGCCAGGTCCCGGTCGGGGTGGTCGGCGTGATCGCACCGTTCAACGTGCCCCTGATCCTGGGCATCCGCTCGGTCGCCCCGGCCCTGGCCGTGGGCAACGCGGTCATCCTCAAGCCCGACCCCCGCACCGCGATCTGCGGAGGCGCCGTCATGGCCGAGGTCTTTCGCAGGGCGGGCGTCCCCGAGGGCGTGTTCCAGGTGCTGCCCGGCGGGGTCGCCGCGGGGGAGGCCCTGGTCGCCGACCCGCACGTGCGCGTCATCTCCTTCACCGGCTCCACCGCCGCCGGCCGCAGGGTCGGCGAGGCGGCCGGGCGCCACCTCAAGCGCGCCCACCTGGAGCTGGGAGGGAACTCGCCGCTGGTGGTCCTGGACGACGTGGACGTGGACGCGGCCGCCTCGATCGGGGCCTGGGGTTCGTTCCTCCACCAGGGGCAGATCTGTATGACCACCGGCCGCCACCTGGTGCACGAGTCCGTCGCCGACGCCTACGTGGACCGGTTGGCGGCCAGGGCCGACGCGCTGACCGTCGGCAACGCCGAGGCCGACGGTTCCGCGCTCGGCCCGGTCATCGACGCCGGGCAGCGCGACAAGATCCACGCGCTCGTCACGGGCAGCGTGGACTCGGGCGCCGAACTGCGCGCGGGCGGCACCTACGAGGGGCTGTTCTACCGGCCCACCGTCCTGGACCGGGTGGAGGCGCACACCCCCGCCTACGCGCAGGAGGTGTTCGGACCGGTCGCCCCGGTCGTGCGCTTCTCCTCGGTCGACGAACTGGTGGAGCTCGCCAACTCGACCGCGTACGGCCTGTCCCTGGGTGTGCTGACCAGCAACCCGATGCGCGGTATGGAGATCGCCGACCGGGTGCCCAGCGGCATCGTGCACATCAACGACCAGACCGTGGACGACGAGGCCGTCGCCCCGTTCGGCGGGGTGGGGGACTCGGGTACGGGCTCCCGCTTCGGCGGCACCCGCGCCAACCTGGAGGCGTTCACCGAGACGCAGTGGGTGACGATGCAGGCCGACCCGGCACGCTACCCCTTCTGAGCGCGCGGGCCGGGCCGAGAACGCGGGCGGTCGGCAGGGGCCTGCGGTACCGGGGCTCCCCTCACCGGTGTCGGGTGGCGGCCTCCACGGGTGCGGCGGTCGCCCCCAGGGCCCTCAACAGGTAGGGGAGCAGCCGCTCCGCCATGTCCGCACCGGGGCGGGAGCCGGGAGTGTGGGGGATGAGGAAGGTGTGGCTGACCATCGGCCCGATGACCATCTCCCCCACCACGAGGGCGTCCTCCACCGGGGGAATCTCCCCGCGTTCGGCTGCCCGGTCCAGTACCGCGCCGACGCGGTGCTGGAGGGGCATGACGAACTGGTCCATGAGCACGTCGGCCAGGGCCTGGTTGTGGGCGGCCTCGCCCAGGACCGCGCGCAGGAGACGGCCTGAGGGCCCGTCCAGGGCGGCGGCCTTGTCGTGGAGGAGGGCGCCCAGGTCCGAGCGCAGGCTGCCCGTGTCGCGGTCGGGGCCCAGTTCCTCGGCCCAGGCGCGGGCGGCGCCGACGACCAGGTCCTCCTTGGACCGCCAGCGCCGGTAGAGGGTGGCGGTGGAGACGCCGGCGCGTTTGGCGACGGCGGCCGTGGTGAGTCCGCCGTAGCCGTTGGCCTGGAGTTCGGCGAGGGTGGCGTCCATCAGCGCGCGGTCCCGGGTGGCGTCCCGCGGTCGTCCCCGGTGGGGGGAGCGGGAGGCGTCGGGCAGATGGTCGGTGCTCATACCGGAATCCTACGCGAGGACACTGTTGGAAACGAAACACTTTCGTTTACCATCGGTTCATGACGAGAACCGATCCCCCCAGCGAACCGTTCACCCTGACCACCGACATCCCGCCGATCGTGGCCGGGCTGCGCTCGGCCTTCGCCTCGGGGCGCACCAAGCCGATCGCGTGGCGGCGCGCCCAGCTGCGCGCGCTGCGGCGCATGCTCACCGAGGAGCGCCCCACCCTGGAGAAGGCCCTCCACACCGACCTCGGCAAGAGCCCGGTGGAGGCGTACACCACCGAGATCAGCTTCGTGGTCAACGAGATCGACCACACGCTCAGGCACCTGGCCTCGTGGCTGCGCCCGCAGCGCGTGCCGGTACCGGTGGCGCTGGCCCCGGCGAAGGCGCGGAAGGTCCGCGAGCCGCTCGGTACCGTGCTGATCGTGTCGCCGTGGAACTACCCGGTGAACCTGTCACTGGCGCCGCTGGTCGGTGCGATCGCGGCGGGCAACGCGGCGCTGGTCAAGCCCAGTGAACTCTCCCCGGCCACCTCGGCGGCCCTGGCGGACCTGGTGCCCCGCTATCTGGACAGCGAGGCGATCGCGGTGGTGGAGGGCGGTATCCCCGAGAGCACCGCTCTGCTGGAGGAGCGCTTCGAGCACATCTTCTACACGGGCAACGGCGCGGTGGCCCGCATCGTCCTGGCGGCGGCCGTCAAGTACCTGACCCCCGTCACCCTGGAACTGGGCGGTAAGAGCCCGGCCGTGGTCGAGCCCGGCGTGGACCTGGCGGTGACGGCCCGGCGCCTGGTGTGGGGCAAGTTCACCAACGCGGGCCAGACCTGCGTGGCCCCCGACTACGTGCTCGCCATCGGGGACACCGCCGAACCGCTGCAGAGGGAGCTGGCGGCCGCCATCACGGAGATGTTCGGCGACGACCCCGCTCAGAGCGCCGACTACGGGCGCATCGTCAACGAGCGCCACTTCGACCGGTTGTCAGCCCTGGTGGAGAGCGGGACGGTGACGGCCGGGGGAGGCCGCGACCGGGGCCGGCTCTACATCGCGCCCACGGTGCTGGGTGACGTCTCCCCGGAGGACCCGGTGATGGCGGAGGAGATCTTCGGGCCGATCCTGCCGGTCATCCGGGTACCGGACCTGGACGCCGCGATCGCCTTCGTCAACGAACGGGACAAACCGCTGGCGCTGTACGGGTTCACGGCGTCGGACCAGACCAAGCGCCGCCTGACCACCGAGACCTCCTCGGGCGGCCTGGCCTTCGGCCTGCCCATCGCGCACCTGGCCGTCCCCGGCCTGCCCTTCGGCGGTGTGGGGGACAGCGGTATGGGCGCCTACCACTCGACGGCGTCCCTCGACACGTTCTCGCACACCAAGTCGGTGCTCGACAAGTCGCTGTTCATGGACACCATGAAGGTCGCCTACGCGCCCATCACGGAGGCCAAGGAGAAGCTGCTCCGCAGGCTCCTGTGAACCGAGCCCGCAGGCTCAGCGGGACCGGGCGTCGCTGTAGGCGTTGCCCGGTTCCATCTCGTCCTCGCCGAACAGGTCGTTGACCGTGACGAAGTGGTAGCCGTCCTCCGCGAGCCCCTCCAGGACGTCGGGGATGGCGTCCACGGTGCTCTCGTGGATGTCGTGGAACAGGACCACGCTGCCGGGGGCGGCGTTGTCGAGGGTCTTCTCGGTGACTGCGTCGGAGTCGCGGCTCTGCCAGTCCAGGGTGTCCACGTCCCACAGGACCATGGGCTGGTCGACCGTGTCGCGCACGGTGTCGTCGAGCGACCCGTAGGGGGGACGCATGCTCTGCGGGTCCTCGCCGGTCACCTCACGGACGGCGTCGTCGGTGCGGTCCATGTCCTTCTCGATCTCACCGGCGGACAGTCCGGCGAGGTCGTCGTGCTTCCAGGAGTGGTTGCCGATCTCGTGGCCCCCGTCGCGCATCCGCTCCAGTGCCTCGGGGTTGCCCTCCACCTTGGAACCGAGGACGTAGAAGGTGGCGAGGGCGTCCTTCTCCTCCAGGGTGTCCAGGAGCTCGTCGGTGTACTCGCCCGGACCGTCGTCGAAGGTCAGGGCGATGCACTTGACCTCTTCGCAGCCCTGCGCCCTGGCCTCACCCCGGAGCTTGGCCGCGGTGTCGTCCCTCTCCACGGTCGTCGGGGCCGCTCCCGTGGCGGGCGCGGCGGCCGCGGCCGCCGTGGACGGAAGCACGGAGACGAGCAGCAGGCCGGAAACAGCGCCAGCGGAAACGGTTTGTATCAATCGCGTTACGTTCACACATTGAAAGGTATCCAGAGGTTTAGCCGAAAGAAAACCGAATCCGCTCAGAGTGAGAAAGCGCTCGTCCTCCCCTCGCGGGAATGGAACCGTGGGCTTCCCTCCCCGTCGGGGCCGGGGCGCCACGCCGGCACCGGTGCCGTGAACTGCGAGGTCACTCCTCCCGGTCCTCGTCGCCGTCCCCGCCCTCGCCGTTGGGGCCGATGGGCTGGGCGTCGGTGTACACCCTGCCCGGGGCGAGCTCCTCGTCGCCGAAGATGTCGGTGACCGTCACGAAGTGGTAGCCCTCCCGGTGCAGCCCCGCCAGTACGTCGGGGATGGCCTGCACCGACGTCCGGTGGATGTCGTGGAACAGAACGACGCTGCCGGGCACGGCGTTGGTCAGGGCGTGCTCGCTGATCGCGTCGGTGTCGCGGCTCTGCCAGTCCAGGGTGTCCACGTCCCACAGGATGAGCGGCTGCTCGACCGTCTCGCGCACCCTCCCGTTGAGCGAACCGTAGGGCGGCCGGATGGTCGGCGGGTCCGAGCCGATCACGTCGTGCACGGCCTGGTTGGTCCGCTCGATGTCGCTCTTGACCGCCTCGGCCGACAGGCCCGCGAGGTCGTCGTGCTTCCAGGTGTGGTTGCCGAGTTCGTGCCCCTCCGCGGCCATGCGCGCCACGGGTTCGGGGAACTCGTCGACCAGGGAGCCCAGGACGTAGAAGGTGGCGCTGGCGTCGTACTCGGCCAGCATGTCCAGGAGCTCGTCGGTGTGCTCGCCCGGACCGTCGTCGAAGGTCAGGGCCACACACTTGAGCCGTTCGCAGTCCAGGGCGCCGGCGTCGTCGCTCAACCCGCCGCCCAACGGGAACTCCTCGTCGGCGGCGTGGGCGCCCAGAGCGGCCTCGCGGGCGTGGAAGCCCAGCTCGGACAGCAGGTTCTCGGAGTTCTCCGGCTCGACCGGTAGCATCACCTCGTCGACGCGGCCCGCGCTCGGCACGTCGGCCGCCTCCATACGGACGGCCAGGCCTCCCGCGGTGCTGAACGCCAGGTCCTCGAGCGGGGAGCCCGCCCAACGCTCGGCCGCCTCCAGCGCCTGGTCCGGGTCGGTCAGGTCCAGCGGCCCGCCGGCGCCGTCCCGACCGCCGTGCGGTTCAGCCCGGGTCTCCCCGGCTCCGGAGGACGCGGCGCCGTCGGCGGCGGCGGCGGTGTCGGTGTCGGTTCCGTCCCCCCCGTCCTCCGCCGCCCGCGCCCGGGCGGCGACCTCGCCGACCAGGCCCGGCATCTCCTGGACCGGGAGGTGGTACTCGTCCTCCAGGATCCCGGCGACCTCCAGGTGCGCCTGTTCGATGGAGGCCTCGTCACGGAAGAGCGAGGTCCAGGGAAGAACGCTCTTCCCGGCCACGTCGTACCACAGGCTTCGCGCGTCGAAGGTGTCGCGTGTCCCCGCCGAGGTGGCAGCGGTGAGCCGTACCCCGAGGACGTCGGGGGAGGCGGCCAGGACTGCCACGTCCTGGTGCAGCTCCGGGGTCCCCCTCTCGGGAAGGTCCTCCAGGAAGGCGGTCTGGCGCTCGGCCATGGAGGTGCGGAGTTCGGTCATGAGAGCGGGCGCGCCGCCCATCAGCGGATACCGGTAACTCACCACGCTGTGGTCAGTGGTCACCGACAGGGTCTCCGCCTCCAGACCGGGCATCTCGTCGACCGGGGTGCGGACCGCCTCCGCGTACGGGAGTTGCTGGTCCGCGGCTTGGCAGCCCGGCACCAGAAGTAGGCCCAGGGCGGCGCTGACAGAGAGATTTCGTCGCAGTGAGGTGACAGCCACGAGGGGACCATATCGGAGCGTCCGACCAAGATGGGAACTCAGAGCGATTACTTGGATACTCTGGGTAGTTCCTTGGCCTTTTCGATGCACTTTCGGGGCCCGGCGCGGGGAAACGGGATCCCGTGGTCCCGCCGACCGGCCACCCGAGTCCCTCAGGCCACCGGGGGAGGCGTCCCCGCGGCCTCGGCCACAGCCCGCACGATCGCGCGGACCTGGGCCAGGACCGCGGCGTTCTCCTCGGGGCCGGCCACCTTGGGCAGGTGGACGTGCCCTGCCGGAACATCCCAGCCGGAGCGGTCCCGGAGCAGGGCGTTGCGGTAGGCGATCTCGTTGGACAGGTAGTTCCCACCGCCGCCGCGCCGTGCCGAGGACCCCGCGCTGGGGCCGTCCCGCCGCTCCCTCTGCTCGTCGTCTCCGGCGGGGACCTCTGTCACCCCGGTGTTCACGACCACCGGGTAGGGGCTCCCCGCGGTCGCCTCGATGATCCGTGCGCCGGGGAGCGACGAGCGCGTCCACTCCGGGGCGTCGGTACCGGGGACCGGCGCCCGGCCGGTACGGACCTCGTGGACGTTGTCCGGACCGCCTCCGCGCCAGACCCCGTTCCACTCCTCCAGGTCGAACCGTCCCGGTCGACCCCGGCTGAGGGTGACCACCGCGTCGGCGCGCCCGTGCTGGGGGGCCAGGGCCTCCTCCACCAGTCCGGCGTCGAAGTCCGCCCACCGCACAGGGAACACGGCTGTGCGCACCACGGCGGTGCGCTCGCCCACGGGGAAGGTCCACCCGTTGAGGTCCAGGGCCGCGGCCCCGGACGGGTTGGAGCATCCGGGGTCCTCGTCCAGCCGGAAGGGGTCGAAGCCGGTCGCCACGATCCGGATCCACCGGTCACCCGGGGGGAAGTCGAGGTCGGTGATCCCGCGCGAACCGGTCTCCAACAGGTGCAGCAGGTCCGCGCGCTCGGCGCCGGACAGCGCGAACTGCGGCTTCCAGGTGCGCAGACGGGCGGCGAGGACCAGGCGGGCCCAGTACGGGGGGCGGTCGTCGGGGCCGTCGACGTCGGTGCGGGTGGCTTCGGTCCACAGCCGTGAGGCGTGTGCGGAGACCGTCTCGCGGACCTGCGTGAGGCTGGTGGCCGCGCGCAGGTCCGCGCTGAACAGGGGTTCGGCGGCGCCGAAACCGGAACGGGCGAGGATGCGGCGGGGAACGGGGAGTCCGGCGCGGTCCTCTTCGGGCGTGGTGTCGTGGTACACGGAGTCGCTGTCTGTCGATAGGTCGGACTGTCGTCCGTGGGGATCGTGGTGGTGGAGCCAGCCGAGTCTAACGTCGCCCAAACCCCGCTGTGGCAAGGGAGTGCGGCGCGTCCCGGAACGAGACGCGGGGGCTGGACCGGGCGGCTCGGACTTGGCAGGGTGTGTAGTGACCGCAGGCCCCTCTCAACGGAGAGAGAAACACATGGACACTTCCGCCCTCCCCGACACCGAGCACCTCGCCGAGCGCGCGAGGACCGCTCTGGGACGGTGCGGCGTCGGTCGGCTGCGCGAGCCGATCGGGGCCGCCGGGGTGGCGAGGACGCCGATCACCGGGCAGATCCTCTTCCCCGTCGAGTTCGATACCGCCGCCTCCGCCGAGCGTGCCGTCACCGCCGCCCACGACACCTTCACCTCCGCATGGCGGGACACCCCCGCGCCCGTGCGGGGGCGGCTCGTCCACCGGTTCGGTGAGCTCCTGCGCGAGCACAAGGAGGACCTGGCGGCGCTGGTGACCATCGAGGCGGGCAAGATCCACTCCGAGGCCTTGGGCGAGGTCCAGGAGATGATCGACATCTGCGACCTGGCGGTGGGCCTGTCCCGGCAGCTGTACGGCCGCACCATGCCCTCCGAGCGGCCCGGTCACCGGCTCATGGAGACCTGGCACCCCCTGGGCGTGGTCGGCGTGATCACGGCGTTCAACTTCCCGGTGGCCGTGTGGTCGTGGAACACGTGTGTGGCGCTGGTGTGCGGGGACACGGTGGTGTGGAAGCCCTCGGAGCTGACCTCCCTCACCGCGCTCGCCTGCCACGGGCTCCTCATGCGGGCGGCGCAGGACGTCGGAGCTCCCGCCGACGTCCACCGGCTGGTCCTGGGGGGCCGCGAGGTCGGCGGGGCCCTGGTGGAGGACCGCAGGGTGGCACTGCTGTCGGCGACCGGTTCGACGCAGATGGGTCGTGCCGTCGCTCCGCGTGTGGCCGCCCGGATGGGCCGCTACCTCCTGGAGCTGGGAGGCAACAACGCGGCCGTGGTCGCCCCGTCCGCGGACCTGGACCTGGTGGTGCGCGGGAGCGTGTTCGCCGCAGCAGGGACGGCGGGGCAGCGCTGCACGAGCCTGCGCCGGCTCATCGTGCATGAGGACGTGGCCGACGAGGTCGCCCGGCGGATCGTGGACGCCTACAAGCAGCTGCGCGACCGGATCGGGGACCCGTTCGGGGAGTCGACCCTGGTGGGCCCGCTGGTCGGCGAGCGCGCACACGCGGCGATGCTGGCCGCGCTGGAGCGGGCGCGGGCCGACGGCGGTGACGTACTGGTGGGCGGTGCCCGCAGGTGGGAGGAGGCGGCCGCGGACGCCTACTACGTGGAGCCCGCGGTGGTCCGTATGCCGGGACAGACCGAGGTGGTGCGGGAGGAGACCTTCGCACCGATCCTGTACGTGCTGACCTACCGCACGCTGGAGGAGGCGGTGGAGCTGCACAACGGGGTGCCCCAGGGGCTGTCCTCGGCGATCTTCACCCAGGACCAGGCCGAGGCCGAGCGGTTCCTGGCAGCGGGGGGCTCGGACTGCGGGATCGTCAACGTCAACATCGGCACCTCGGGCGCGGAGATCGGCGGCGCCTTCGGCGGCGAGAAGGACACGGGCGGCGGGCGCGAGTCGGGGTCGGACTCCTGGAAGGCGTACATGCGCAGGGCGACCAACACCGTGAACCACGGCGGTGAGCTGCCTCTGGCCCAGGGGGTCCGCTTCCTGTGACACGGTGGTGCCCGCGCCCGGGCAGGGGCGCGGGCACTCTTCCGCCCAAAAAATTGCATGCAACCATGTTGCGCACAACTGAATCCTGTTACGGTAGTGCCACCGGAGCTCGCGAAGGCGGGTCTTCCGCGAGGCAGGAGGGAAACACCGTGGCAGATCCCGACGAGGGCGACCCCCTCACGTTGGACAACCAGCTGTGCTTCTCCCTCTACACCGCCTCCCGGGCCCTGACCGGGCTGTACCGGGAGCTGCTGGGGGAGCTGGGACTCACCTACCCCCAGTACCTGGTGATGCTCGTCCTGTGGGAACGCGGAACGCTCACGGTCAAGGAGCTCAGCCGCGCCCTGCACCTGGACTCGGGCACGCTCTCCCCTCTGCTGCGCCGACTGGAGGCCTCGGGCCTCGTGATCCGGGAGCGCAGCACCAGCGACGAGCGCGTCGTCCGCGTCACCGCCACCGCCGCGGGCCTGGACCTGCGGGAGCGGGCGACGGACATCCCCGGCCAGCTGGTCTGCGCCACGGACCTGACCGCCACCGCGGCACGGGACCTGCGGGACGCACTCGGGCGGCTCACGCTCTCGGTGGAGACCGCCGCGCGCAGGCGTGCCCCGTGCGACACCGCCGACGCGACCGGAACCCGACCCCCGCACCGGTAGAACCCCACCACGGGCTCCGCGCGAGCGGAGCCGAGAGAGAGGCATCAATGGCATACAAGGCCATGTACACGACCAAGGCCACCGTCACCGGCGAGGGCCGCAAGGGCAGTGGCAAGACCGACGACGGCCGCCTCGCGGTCGACCTGTCCGTGCCCAAGGGCGTGGGCGGCGACGACGGACTCGGCACCAACCCCGAGCAGCTCTTCGCCATCGGTTACGGCGCCTGCTTCCACGGCGCGCTCAAGGGCGTCGCACGGCAGGCCAAGGCCGACGTCGAGGGTTCGTCGGTCGACGCCCAGGTCACACTCGGCAAGTCCGAGGAGGGCCTGGACATCGCCGTGGACCTCACCGTCACCATCCCCGGCCTGGAGCAGGCCAAGGCCGAGGAGCTGGTCGAGGCCGCTCACCAGATGTGCCCCTACTCCCGTGCCACGCGCGGCAACATCGAGGTCAACCTGTCGGTCAGGACCGCCTAGGGCCAATGCCGTTCGGTTAGCCGTCTGGTGGGCTTGGCAAGGCTTCGATCGTGATGTGGACGACTGTTCTGTGGGTGCGGTGGTCGATGTCGCGGCC
>NZ_JBHXQY010000007.1:0-104364 GCF_042716955.1 Nocardiopsis sp. NPDC058631
GGGGGGTGGGGGGGTTTCACACGCGGGGGGGGGGCGACTTGCTTGGCCACCTGCGGGGGGGGGGGGGGGGGGGCCCCCACCCCCCCCCCCCCCCACCGCGAGGTGGACCCGCCCTCCAAGGGGGAGGGGGCGGGCCCACACGATCAGTGTTCCCCCGGCAGGTCCGCCGACACGTGGGTTTCCGGGTTCCGGGAAACAGCGGTGCCCCGCCCGCCGGCGCGGTCGGCGCGGCGGGCGGGGCGGGCACCGAAGGTCAGGACAGGCCCCACACGAAGCCGTACTGGGCGCCCACCGTCAGGAAGACGGCGGCGGCCACGGCCACCAGCGAGAGGTGGACCCGTCCGGCCCGGGTAAGCCGTCCCCGCACCCAGGCGGTCACTGCCACGGCGGCGGTGGCCAGGGCCAGGGGGACGGCGACGGCCAGGGGCGCGGTCAGCATGAGGGATCCGCCCAGGAGCCACTCCTCCAGCTTGCCGGTATCGACGAGCATCCCGTAGGCGAGCACTCCGACGCCCACGTAGCAGGCCAGCGCGGTCAGGGAGCCCAGCACGCGGGCGACGACGGTGAACCGGTCACGGGCCCGGCGGAACTGGACGAACGCGGTGAACAGGATCAGCAGGGAGGCCGCGGCGGCCACACCGTGCGTGACGGGGTTGTTGAGGAACGTGGTCCGCTCCTGGACCTGGGTGGGGTTGGAGTCGGTGGCGAGGGCGACGACCTCACCGTCCTCCTCCAGGAAGACCAGCTCGTCCTCGCCGTTCTCGGCGACGAAACGGCCGTCCCCGGCGGGGAACCAGCGGTCGTCGAGGGACATCCCGCCGCTGATCGAGAGCGAGCCGTCACCGGCGTCCCGCACGACCATGGTGCCGAGGAGGATGGTGAGCTGCGCGGGGCCGCTCGCGGCGCGCCGGCTGGTGATGTAGCTGCCGGTGTAGGCACCGAGGTCGGCCCCGGGGTCGGCCTCGCCGGTCGGCGGGTCCTGCGGGGCGAACGTCTCGGAGAAGGCGGTGGCCACGTCCATGCGCAGGTCCATCAGCGGGTTGGCCTGTGCCTCCGGGGAGGTGTCGTCGCCGTTGACCGCGACGAACAGGCCCGCGTCGATGGCGGGGACCAGCGTGTAGGCGGTGTGCATGCCCACCAGGTCGCCCGCGTGGCCGACGACGGGGGAGTCCCCGTCGCGCCACTGGTACGTGCCGTAGCCGACCGACGTCAGGTCCGGGTGGACCTCGAACTGCCGGTCCGTCATCAGGGCGGGGACGCTCTCCGGCAGGACCCGCTCGCCGTCGACCTCGCCCCCGCCGAGCAGGGCCAGCATGAACCTGGCCATGTCGTCGGTCGTGGCGAGCGCGGCACCGGCCGGGGCCGCCGACACGTGCAGGTCCTCGGGGACCGAACCGTCGGCCAGGTGGAACGCGGGCAGGTCGAGCACCTCCCGGGCCTCGTACACCTGCGTGAAACCGCTGCCCTCCATGCCGAGCGGGGCGAAGACGGCCTGCTCCACGAACTCGTCGAAGGGCACCCCGCTCACCTCCTGGGCGATGAACCCGGCCAGCCCCGACCCGTGGTTGGAGTACCCGGGGAACCGCCCGGGCTCGTGGAGCGACTCCGGGTCGCCGGTCCGGGCGACCTCGTCCAGGGTGAGGTGGGCGGCGGTGTCGCTCGCGGGCGGGATGTCGACCAGTTCCTCGAACCCGGCGGTGTGGGTGAGCAGGTGGTGCATGGTGATGCCGTCGGTGGAGAGCCGGGCGTCCTCGGGCAGGTAGGTGTTGACGTCCTCGTGGAGGTCGATCTCCCCACTGTCCACCAGGGTGAGGACCGCCGCGGCCGTCAGGGACTTGGAGACCGAGGCCAGGGGGAACGTGTGGACGGTGTGGTCGAGGGGGGTCTGCCCGGCCAGGTCGGCGTAGCCGTGGGAGGCGGAGGCCAGCTGCTCGCCGCCGCCGACGACGGTGACGGCCACGCCGGGCGCCCCGTGCTCCTCCAGGAGTTCGGCGACGCGGGTGTCGACGAACTCCTGTGCGCTCTCGGCGGTCAGCGGGACGGGCTCGGCCGCGGACGCGGGCGTGGCCCGGGCGGCTTCGCCCGCGGCGGCGGGGGCCGCTCCGGGAAGGATCGCGGCGGCGATCAGCAGGGGCGCGGCCAGCAGCGGCAGGGCGCGGGGGGCGAGTTGCATGTGTACTCCCGGGAGGTGGTCTTCCTACCCCTCGAACCTAGGGATTTGGAGCCCCGCGAACACTGGTACGGCCGGGCGTCCCCGTACTACAGCCAGCACCACCACGCGTCGGCGACCGGTCCCGGGAGGACCTCGGCGGGGGCGGCCCGCCGGACGTGCGCGGTCCGGCGGGGGCGGTACGTCATCCGAGCAGGAACGCGACCGTGAACAGGACGGGGACGGTGAGGAAGGTGGACAGCAGCACCACCTCGCGCACCATGTTCTCGCCGACCTCGTACTGGACGGAGTACGTGAACACGTTCTGCGCGGTGGGCAGGGCCGCCAGCACCACCACCGCGAACAGGGACGGCCCGGTCAGTCCGAACGCCAGGGCTCCCAGCGCCCACGCGGTCAGGGGCAGGACCACGGACTTCAGGACCACCCCGAACAGGACCTTCCCCCGGTCCGGACCCCGCCCGGGCATGCCGCCGCCGTGCAGGGAGATGCCGAACGCCAGCAGCATCGCCGGGACCGCCATGCCGCCGAGGAGCTCGAAGGGCTCCAGCAGGGGTGCGGGCGGCTCCCAGCCGGAGAGGGACAGCAGCACGCCCGCGAGGGAGGCGATCACCACCGGGTTCCGGAACGGGGTGCCGAGCGCGCGCCGGAGCACCGGACCGAACCCGCGCACCTCGCCCCGGCTGAGGTCCATGACGGTGAGGGCCACCGGTGCGAGGAAGAGGAGCTGCATGAGGAGGATGGGCGCGACCAGCGAGGCGTCGTCGAGGACGTACGCGGCGATGGGGATGCCCAGGTTGCCAGCGTTCACGTAGACGGCGGCCAGGGTGCCGACCGTGGTCTGCCCGACGCCCCAGCGCCGCACCGCGCCCACGGTGATGAAGAGGGCGGCCACCAGGGCGACGCTGAGCGCGCTGACCAGGACCGGTCCGGACGCCAGGAGGGACAGGTCGGTGTCGGCGAGGATGGTGAACATCAGCGCGGGACCGGCCACGAAGAAGGCCAGCTTGCTGAGGACCTCCTTGGCCCCGGGGCCGAGGATGGGCAGCCGTCCCAGCATGTAGCCGATGACGACGATACTGGCGATGACGCCGAACCCGATGATGACCCCGGACAAGGGAAGGCCCCCAGAGTAGACGTGCGGCTGAAGTCAGCAAACGCTATCTGAGGACGGTGTGCCCCGATATGCCCCCCGTCACAGGGAGCCCTCGGGGAGGCGGCCCCACCACTGTCGGACGCGGCGCCCCGAGGGGGCGGTCAGTCGGCGGCGTCGGGGCTGGGCGAGGGCGACGGGTCGGCCTCCTCTTCCTCCTGTTCCTCCTCCTCGCGCTGCCGCTCCTCCTCTTCCTCCTCCAGGCGGTCGGCCTCCGCCTGGTCCGCGGCACGGGTCGTGCACACCTCGTCGGCGGCGGCGGACGCACCGTCCACGGCGACGACCGTGAAGCAGTACTCGACGGCCGTGTTGGCCGTGACGACCTGCGCGGACACCACACCCGGGCCGGTTCTGGCCAGGGTGGCCGGGGGATGGTCCCGGGGGCCGCCCACCACGAAGAACGAGGCGGTGCCGCCGCTGGTGTCCGTCCAGCTCAACTCGACCGAGCCGTAGTTGTCGGAGAGCAGCACCTGGGACGGGGCGGACACCTCCGGTGGCGCCTCGGGGGCGACCGTCTCGTCGGCGGGGCCGTCCTCGGCCGGCGCCTCCGGCTCGGGCTCCTCGGCCGCCGCCGTCACCACGGGTTCCTCGGCACCGGTCGCGGCGAACACACCGGAGACGCTGGTGGCGAGCAGGATGCCGCAGACGGTGACGCCGATGTGGAGGTGGCGGCGCCAGCGGGCCTGGCCCTGGTGGCCGTCGGGTACGGGGCTCCACTCGGGGACGTCGTTCTTCTTGGCCGGGCTCTCGTCCACGGGAAGGAACGAGGCCTCGGCGGTGCCGGTCCACCCCTCCAACCGGGACCAGGCGCGCAGCGGGGAGATCTCCTCGCCGCGCATCTTGGCCATCATGATCTCGGCCGTGCCGCCCGCGTCGAGGGCCGGGAGCCTGCTCCCCTCCAGGCCGGTGGGGCGGCGCAGGCGCTCCCGCCGTTCGGGGCCCGGGGGCAGGTGCTGCGGAGGCGCCTGCGGGCCGGTCGGAGGTGGTGCCGCTGATGTGTGAGGGCCGACTGGGCCACCGGGGAACCAGGACGTCTCCGGTGGTGCCTGGGGCCCGCTGGGTGCGGGCGGTGCGTGGGTCGCCTGTGGCACGCCTGGCGGGACCTGGGGGCCCGAGGGCATGGCGGAGCCTGGCGGGACCTGGGGCCCGGACGGCACCGCCGGGGGCGTCCACGAGCCCGACGGCACCGAGTAGGGGCTCTGCGCACCGGAGGGCGCGGAGTAGGGGGTACGCGGGCCCGTGGCGGAGGCCGCGGACGCGTTCGGCCCGGTCGGCGGGGCCTGTGGGAGCACCTGGTCCGCACGCGGGGCCTCCGGGCCGGTGGGCGGGGCGTGCAGCGCGCCGTGGGAGCCCTGAGGTCCGGTGTGCGGGGCCGCGGGGGCGAACGGAGGGACGTCGGGCCCGGTCGAAGGGGTCTGCGGCCCGGTGGCGGGTGGTGACGCCGGTGCGTGGGAGGTCTGGGCGCCGCTGGGGAACCACTGCGCGGCCGGGGCGCTCGGCTGCCCCGACGGGGGGACCTGGGGGGCGGTCGCCGGGGCGGGCGCCCCACCCGGTGGTTCCTGGGCCCCGGAGAAGGAGGTCTGCCCGCCGGTGGAACCGGAGGCGGGCGCGGAGGGTCGGGCCGTGCGCGCCTGCTCGAACGCCGTGGCGAACGCCGCCGCGCTCTGGAAGCGCTCCTGCGGGAGCTTGGACAGCGCGCGGGTGAGCACACCGCGCAGCTTGCGGGAGACGTCCGGCCGGGGGACGGGCCTGGGCTCCTCCGAGAGGACCCGCTTCGCGTACGCCCGCGCGTCGAACGGTCCGCCGTCCGTCGGCGAGAACGGCGCGTGCCCGGCGAGCAGCGTCCAGACGGTGGAGGCCAGCTGGTAGACGTCGGTCGCGGGAGTGCGGACCTCGCCGCGCAGCGCCTCCGGCGCCGCGTGCAGGAACGCCTCCGTACCGGGGGCGGGCGGGGGCAGGGCCTCTCCCGACCGCTGGACGGAACCGAAACCGGTGAGGACCGGTGTCCGTCCCGCCCGGAGGATGTTCCCCGGACAGACGTCGTTGTGCAGGAGGCCCCGCCCGTGCATCGAACCCAGCGCCGCCGCCGCGCTCCGTGCGACGGCCGCGGCCTCCAGCACCGGCGCGGGCCCCTTGCGGACGAGCATGTCGCCGAAGGAACCGTCCGCGTAGAACGGCAGGACCACGAACAGGTCGCCGTCGGCGGTCGTCCCCGCGTCCAGCAGCGGGACCACCCCGGGTACCCCGGCGAGGTCGCGCAGCTGGTTCAGCTCGGCGCGACCCAAGGCCTCGGGAAGGACCTTGAGGACGACGTCGGCACCGCTGGTGGAGCGCGTCGCCCGGATGATCCGGGCGCGTCGCCCCTGGTGGAGCAGTGCGGAGGTGTCATACCCGGGCGCCCAGGGGGCGTGCTCGGAGCCGGACACGGGAGAGCGGCCCCCTTGTGGCGTTCGTGGTGGAGGATTCCCCGCCCGTCGGGCGGCGGGGAGCGTGGGACCCGTCGGCACCGGTGTCACGGGTGCCACGGGGTCAGGGTGCGACGGTGAGGGGGCTCTGGATCATCTGCTGACGGGTGGTGGTGTTCCCCCACCCGCGTTCCTCGTTGACCTCCTGCTGCCTGCCGAAGGCCCCGATGAGGGCGATGACCCCGCAGATCAGCGCGACCAGGATCAGGCCGCCGATCACCGCGGGCCACACCTGCTGCCTTCGGCGCCAGTAGCGGCTCGACCCGTACAGCAGCGCCGAGCGCAGCTGCCGGTGCCGCAGCGCGTCCGCCTGGAGGACGTACTTCTCCTCGTTGGGCGTGTAGTGGAACGCCTCGGGGAGCTGCGGGTCCGGGTCGGGGTAGGCCGGCGGGGACGTCGGGGTCGGGGAGGACATCGCCGGTCAGCCTACTAGAACAGACCGTCGAGGTACTTGGTCAGCCTTCCGTAGTTGTCCGCGGTGTTGCTGGTCGCCGCGATCACCTTGGCGAAGGCCGAGTTGACCTCGGAGAACTGCGTGTCGAACTCGGACGCCTTGGCCTGGAACTGGGAGCTGCCGGAGCCCTCCCACTGGCTGACCGTGGACTCCGACTGCTCGTTGATCTGGCTCATGATCGCGGAGAAGCGGCCCAGGTGGGCCTGCTGGTCCTCGGCCAGGCCCTGGAGACCGGCGACATCGCCGTACACGTCGAACTGGGAACCCATGGGGGAACGCCTTTCTGAAGGGAGGAGCGGGGGAGGGGAGGCCTCAGACGTTGACCGGGCGGCTGAGGCCGCCGAGGTCGTTCCCGGCCTGCGAGTACTCGGCGCCGGAGTCCGTGTCGGTGACGTTGAACTCCTGCTGGCCCTCGTTGAGCTTGATGCCGTTCTGGCTGCACCAGGACATGAGCTCGTCGAAGCGCTCGGTCAGCTGCTCACGGGCCATGCGGAAGTCGTTGAGCGCCTGGCCCTGGAGGGAGTCGGCGTCGTTGACCATGTCCTGGATGAGCTGGTTCATCTGGGTACGGAGACCGTCGGACTCCTGTCCGAGCTGCTCACCGCCAGTGGAGAGGCTGTTGACGTTTTCAAGACCGACGTGCGACATCTGGACCTTTCCGGAAAGTCGGGTGGGGGCTCACCCTTCGGGAGCCGTGTTCACATGGGGATGCCTGTGGCCACAGATAGAAGGGGAGAATACGGACGATAGTAAGGATCTCACCTCTCGGTCAACGGAGGTGCGCGTCTTGTGACTTCGGGTGGCGGGCGCAGGCACGGTCGGCTTCGGCGAAATCCCGGCGGCCCGGGACGGCATCGGGCCACCCTGCACGGTGTTCCCCCCGCCCCTGCTGGACCGGCACCCCCCGGAGACCCGGGCGCGGACGCGGCGGCGACTGGCCGCTTCCGGCCACGCGGCACGGAGCCCGCCCGCCCCGGTCGGGGCCGCGCCGATGTCCGGGGAGGTCTCAGCCGGTTCCACCGGAGCCGCAGTCGACGTGGTCGGCGATGCTCTCCAGGTACTCCTCCCGCGTGTCGAAGGCCCCCTCGTAGGTGTCCATGTAGTTGTGCACGAAGTCGCGGCCGTCGACCCCGCTGCCGCACCAGGCGACGTCGTTCTCCCCCAGGAGCGCGTCCATGGCGTCGTCGACGCTGCCGCGCCGGACGCCCTGCTCTCCGAGGTGTTCGGCGACGGTCCACGCGACGGGGTCGGTCTCCACCCGGAACCCCTGGCCGTCCTCGACCACGGCCCCACTCTCCAGGAGGGTGTTCCTGGTGTCCTCCGAGGCGTTCCCGACGATCTCGGCCGAGTCCGTCTCGGTGAACATCCTCTCCAGGACGAGGATCCTGACCTGTTGCCGGACCCATTCCGGGTCGGTTCTCGGCCGGGCTCCTTCCTCCGTGGAGGACGTGGGACCGGCTTCGGGAACGTCCGTCCCGCCGCTCCCCCGCGTGAGGAGGAGGACCACGGCGGTGAGGAGCACGACGACCACGGCGGCGGGCAGGAGGAACCGCCGGCCGCGCCGTTCCCGGCTTCCCCGGTCGGACGGCTCGGTCACTTCTCCTCCTCTCGTCTACCCACGTCCTGGATCAGGGTGTAACGATTCTCGTACGGGGTCGAGAACTCGTTGTAGAAGTAGTTCCCGTGGTTCTGCTCCCTGTTCGAGGGGTCGATCTGCGTGCTGTTCAGGGCGCCGTGCAGAGCGTCGGCCACTTCGGATCTGCCGCCTCCCGGTTCGTCGGTGACGTCCCACTTGGTGGAGTCGGTCTCGATGGTGACGGAACCGTCGTCCTCGTAGGTGAGGGCACCGTACTCCTCCAGGACGTCGAGATGGGCCCTGTCGGGCCCGTTCAGGATGCTCTCGCTCTCCGAGGACACGACGAAGTTCAGGAACTCCGCCTGCTGGTCGATGTTCCTGGTCTCCTCGCTGGCGTTCCGCGGAACCTTCGGTGTGATCTCGATATCCGTGTCCACCAGCTGCTGCACGATCGCGTCGGCGCCCAGATCGAGCCCCTTGTTGATGGCGGCGCCGACGACGGGGAGCTTCTTCGCCAGGTCCCCGCCCTCCGCCAGCGCGAACGTGTAGAGCTGTTCCTTGCGCTCCTGGGCCGACTCCAGGTCGCCGGTGCGGTCCTCGACCTCCATCTCCAGGCCGAGGTCGATGAGGGAGTACAGGCTGGCCGCGCCGGGAGCCGTCTGGTAGGTGTCACCCGTGCCCAGGTACAGCTCGATCTCGGCGCGCTCGTAGGCCGCGGCGGAGTTGAGGACGCGCGCGGCCGTGTCGTCGTCACCCATGAGGTACTGCATGTACGCGGCGCGCTCCTGGACGCCGATGTTGAACGCCCGGGTCTCGGGGTTGTAGTCCGTGACCCCGGTGAGCAGGTCGGTGCCGCCGGAGGGGTAGATCTCGCTCGCGGCGAAGCTGAACAGGTAGGAGTCGAAGACGTCGGCGAACCTGTCGGCGAGGGCCGGGTTGAACTCGGTGAAGGACGCGTCCTCGCTGTCGCCCACGTCCACGCCGGTGTCCGTGAGGGCCTGCTGCATCTCGGGGGTGGTGACCATGCCGATGAACCCCGAGGCGGCCTCGCCCGCCATGTTCCGCACGTCCTCGTCCTCGCTCAGGGAGCCCTCCGAAATCCAGTCGATCAGCCCCGAGGCGGCCTCCCCCTGGTCGTGCCACTCGTAGGTGAGCAGGCCCTGGACGGCGTCCTGGCGGAACTTGTCGGGGTAGTCCGGGCCGGTCTCCGGCGCCTGGGACGGTTGCTCCCCGGTGAGCACGTAGTAGTTGGCGTCCTCGTTGCGGGTGCCCACGTCGGCGAGCACGGACACATCCTCGGACATGACGTACCCTTCCTCCCCGGCCGAGCCCCAGAAGTAGTTGTAGGACCCCGCCGACATGGTGAGGTTGGTGGAGAGGGTGTAGCCGCCCTGGAGGTCCTCGTCGGTGTGCCGGAGCAGCTCGGTGAGTGCCCCCACGTCGTCCGTGTAGGTGACCAGGGCGTAGACCGGCTCGTTCGGGTCCATGGTGAGGAACGGACCCTCGGCGGCCCTGCGGACGCTCTCCGGGAGCGACTCGTAGCCCCCGCCCAGCTCCGGGTCGGACAGGGCGAGCAGGCCGTCGCCGAGCGTCCCGAGGGCGTGCTCGCGCTCCTCCCCGGTCATGTGGTCGCCCTCCATCCATCCGGGGACCGAGAGGACACCCGTGTACGGGCCGCCGCCCTCCATCTCGAGCTGCGTGTAGAACGCCTCCAGGAAGTCGACCTCCTCGTCCCGCAGCTCGGTGCCGTCGTTCTGGGCGTTGCGGGCGTTGGTGCCGATCATGCTCATGACGAGCATCAGCTCGTGGTAGCGGTCGTCGAGGGGTTTGTCGCCCGACCAGTACGGGGCGAGCTCCGACGCCGCCTCCTCCGCCGACTCGGGGGTCAGCTCGAAGTCGGACTCCATGGACAGGTACTTCTCGGGGTCGAGGTTGGCGTACGCCATGTTCGCGTAGCCGCCGTCGATGAGCTTCTGGACGTTCTCGCTCGTCGGCCCGCCGCGCAGCATCCCGAGGATCTCCAGGGCGTTCTCCTCGTGCGCGTCCCAGTTGTCCCGCTCGCGCTCCTTGACGCCCTCCAGGTAGCCGCTGAGCTCGTCGTACAGCTCACGGCACTTCCTGGCGTCGGAGTCGAACCAGTGGTCCGGCGTCGGGGACTGGGCGGTGATCACCGTGCCCTGGTACTCGGAGGGGACCTGGGAGACCTTGGAGGCGACGGCCTCGTCCCAGTCGTCCCACATGGCGTCGCGCTTGTCCCAGAACTCCTTGACGAAGTCCGCCCACATGTCGTTGACGTCGATGGCGAACCTGAGGTTGACCGCGGCGTCCACCCACTGCTGGTAGTTCTCCGAGCCGAGGGTTGTGATGTCCCAGCCGACGATGTCGGTGAAGTGGGTGGCGGCCGAGTCGAAACCGCCCTCCAGGTCGTCCGCCCTGCCCAGGAGCCGGGCCTCCAGGGTGACGAGGTCTTCGCTCACCGGGCGGATCTGGCTCTCGAACGACTCGATGGAGCGGGGGGAGAAGAACAGCTGGAATGAGGCCATGGTCTTCCTAGCGGGGGAGGAACGGGGGACCGGGATCGGGCGGGGCCGGTTCGGGGCCGTGTCGGGGACCGGGGCGGGGGTCGTGGCGGGGCGGCGCGGGGGACGCGGCAGGGCGGGGCGGTGCCGGGCCGGGGCGGATCCGAAGCGCGTCAGTCGAAGTTGATGTCCCGGTGGGACTCCCAGGGGGACTGGTAGTCCTCGGCGGACTGCACGTCGTTGAGGGCGATCTCCCCGGCACCCACCCGGATGTTCTCGGCCAGTTGGAGGCCGTGGTCCTGGACGCCCTGGAAGACGGGGAGCATCTCCTGCCGGAACAGTGAGAAGCCCAGGGCGACGTCGCTGTTCTTGGCGACGCCCTCCGCGTCCCCCATGATGTGGTCGAACATGTCGGCCAGTCCGGCCATGGCGGACGCGAGGGTCTCGGCGTACTCGCCGCCCTGCATCCCGTCGATCGGGTTGCCGCCTGCCTCGGTCATCCGCCTGCCCCTCGTCGGTGTTCGCCGCCGGCCGTGGTCGGTCCGACGCGGTCAACGTGTCGCCTACTGCGACGCATCGTCTGCTGTGTGAGTTGCGGGGGGATCGCGAAGTTCACTACGGAACGGTATCGGCTGCCCTCCGGGGCGGACCGGGGTTCCGCTCGGACGGGGCCCGTGGGCTGGGACGGAGGCGGGACCGGGTACCGGGCGGTGCGTGGTCCGGCGGCCCGTGCCGGGGGAGGGCGGGCGGGACGGACGGGCCGGGCCGGGGGCGTCAGGAGGAGGGCGAGCCGGAGGGGTCGCCGCTCGGGTCGGCCTCTGTGCCGCCGGACACGGGCTCCGTCGCCCAGCGGACCGCGAGGGGCCACCCGTCCATGGACGCGTCGTGGAAGCGGGGGAAGGCCTCCGCGGTCTCCTCCACAGCGCCGTCCGCCAGGTCCACCCGGAACCAGGCCTCCTCGGTCTGGAGCAGGACGGACTCACGCCCGGGGGCGGGCGCGTACTGCACGACCGGCCCGTCGGCCTCCTCCAGCAGCCGGGTCGCCTCGTGGCTCTGGCCCTCGACCGCCACCAGGTAGGCGCCCGGCGAAGCGTCGGCGCCGGCCACGGCGTCCGGGCGCAGGACGGCGGTGCCCTCGCCCCACACCTGGGCGCCGTCGAAGGTCTGCCACTGGCCGCCGTCGACGTTGAGGGTCGCGTTCACCACGCTGCCGTCGGTCTGCCGTACGACGAGGCTGCCCCCGCCCGGGGCGTTCATCTGCTGGGTCTGCACGCTGTTGCGGATGTGCAGCGCACCGTCGGGGGTGAGAGCCCAGTCGCTCGGCCGCTGGGCCTCGCCGAGGGCGAGGCTCCCCTCCTGGTTGGGGGTACCCGTCGGGGCGTCCAGCGGCACCGACAGCACCTGGGGCGGAGCCCCGCCCTGCTCGGTGTCGGACACGAACCAGAGCCGGTCGCCGTGAATAACGGGCTGCGACAGGATCTCGCCCGCCGCCGGTGTGACGGTCTCGACCGGCTGGTAGGAGATCTCCTCCACGTCGGTCTCCTCCGGGTCGGTGAGCACGGCGACGTTCACGGCGTTGGGCTCCGTGGTCGCGTACGCGAAGAACGTCCAGTCCTCAGAGAACTGGGAGTGCACGGGCACCGACGACGCCATGGGGTCGACCGCCCCGTCGGGCAGCGCGATCAGGTGGAGCGGCTGCCCCGTTGCCGGGTCGTGGAACACGAGGACCTGGTCGGTCTCCGGGTCGCCGCCCTCGAAGCCCCGGTGCAGCAGGGCGAGCCCGGTCAGCCCCTCCTCGGCCAGATCCTCGACCGTCTCGGCGGACCCGTCGGAGCCGCCGGCCGTGTCCGTGCAGGCGGTGAGGGCGGCGAGGGCGAGCAGGCACACGGCCGGGGTCAGGGCGGGGGAACGCCGCATGGAGCTGCCTTTCGGGGAATGGCGGTGGTGGGAACGGGTGGAGGGGACGGCGGGCGGAGGGGACGACGGGGACGATCGTGGCACAGGGGTGGGATCACCCCGAGGGTGTCATGGTTCGATCTGCGACGGGGGGTGCGGGACCGGGTTCGCCCGGTGGACGGCGGAGAACCGGGTGTCTTTCATGGGGGTGGGAGCGTTCGCACAAGGCGGGGCGTGTTTCAGACCCGGGTCGGAAAAGGACATCGCCATCAGTTCAGCTCGCCGGTGCCGCAGTCGACGTAGTTGGCGACACTCTCCTCGTACTCCTCAGCCGTATCGTAGGCCTCCCAGAACTCGTCGGTGTAGCCCCTGACGAACTCGTCACCGGGCAAGGGGTCCCCGCACCAGGTGACCTCGTTGCCCTTCATGGCCGCGGCCAGACCCGAGTCCAAGCGGTTGACGAATGTGACGGCCTCCGGCGTCCATTCGTCCTTGTCCAACTCCACGCGGTAACCGTTTTCACCCTCCTGGATGATGCCGGTGGCGAACAGCCGCTCGACGAGGTCGCCTGTGTTGTCCACGACCTCCTGCGGGTCGCCTTCGGTCATCATGCGGTCGAGCGCGCGCACCCGTACCTCACGTTCGACCCAGAAGTAGGAGACGTACGTAGGGGAAGGGCTCTCTTCTGCACCGGGTGTGTCAGAGGGCTCCTCCGGCCCCCCTGACGTGCACGCGGACAGGATCAGGCAGGACAAGGTGGTCACCAGCAAGGCGGACAACCGGCGTGCGCGGTAAGACAACGGGTACTCCATCAGGCGTAAGGCCGGGGAGGAGCTCCGGCAAGTTAGTTGGATTCCGTCGAATTTCAGTTGACCTCTTCCTCTGACGCTTGGTTATCGAAGAAGTTTCGAGTCGTGTTGTAGGCACTCGTGTAGTCAGGAACGAAATCGCTGACATATGAGGCGCCGCTGGCCTCCTCGCCGTCGACGTTTATATCGATTTTCTTCAGGACGTCGCGCATGGCACTGTCCATGGTGTCGAGTTCTGACATGGTGTTGGCCGACCACTCGTTGGGGTTCTTTTCAAGGCTGATCATGATGGAATCATCGAAAGTGAAGCTGCTTCCTATGTCCTCGGAGTTAATAGATTCGCCATTGCGTTCGATGCTCAAGGCGCCACCGTCCACTAGTATGCGCAAGTCATCGAGGTTGGTGACTTTATTCAGTTCCCCTGGGTTGTTCTGGCTGACAAAATCGAGTGTCTCCAGGCTGAAGGCGCGCTCAATGTGCTCGTCCGTCGTGTAAGTAGGGAAGTGCGGAGAGACATCGTATTCGCCATCGACAATGGTCTGAACGATGCTCTCCTGTCCCAGCTCCAAGGCCTGAGCCACTGCGGCGCCAATGGCCGGAATTTTCTCTGAAAGACTTCCGGCCTCGCCGACGATGGAGTCCGTGATCTGCGTTTTGCGGTCGATCTGCTCATCGAGGTCGTCGGTACGGTTTTTCGATTCCATGTCCAGAGCTTGCTCCAAAAGGGCTTGCAATTGACCAGCGCCGCGGGCGCTGCTGGGAGCATTTCCAGAATCCAAGTAGGCGATCGATTCAATCTGTTGGTATAGGTCCACCGAGTTGACCACATAGCCAGCGGATTCGTCGTTTCCCATGAGATACTGCATGTACATTGCACGCTCTTGAGGTCCCATTTGCACGAGCCCGGTGTCGTGCTCATAAAGGCCGATACCCTCGACGGGTATGTCATTGGTGTCATAGATGTCACCGTTGGCGAAGCTGTAGATGTGGGCGTCGAAGACGTTCGCCAGGCTGTCTGCGAGTTCCCCGTTGAACTGGGTGAAAGAGGCGTTAGTATACTCGTTTTCCCCTTCGGTGACGTCCACACCGGTTTTGGTGAGAGCGTCATGTATGTCGGGATCGGTAATGATCTCCATGAGCCCGGCAAAACCGTTCCCTGCCCGGATGACGCCTTCATCGTCGCTGCTTGTGAAGTCCTCAGCGATCCAGTCGGTCAGCTGGCGTGCCGTGGATCCCTGGTCGTGCCACTCATAGGAGAAAAGTCCTTGGACTGCCTGTTCCCGGAAGGAGTCATGGTGGTCGAGTCCGAGCTCCGGGAGGGGTTGGGGGTGCTCCCCAGTGAGCACGTAATAGTTCGAGTCTTCGTTTCGGGTTCCCACGTCAACGAGCGCGTCGAGCTCTTCAGAAGTTAGCCACCCCCCTTCTTCCTGGCTGCCCCAGAAGTAGTTGTAGGAGCCAGTTGACATGGTCAGGTTGGTTGAGAGGGTATAGCCGCCTTGCAGATCATCGCTGGTATGGGCAAAAAGTTGTGCCAGGGCCTGTGCATCTTCCTGGTAGCTGGACATGTCATAGACAGGGGCGTTCGGGTCGGTGCTGAGAAAGGGTCCTTCAGAAGCCGTTCTTACGCTCCCTGGAAGGCTGTCGTAGCCACCTCCGAGTTGGTTATCAGAGAGCACCAGAAGACCATCTCAAGCATGCCGAGGGCATGTGAGCGCTCCTCCTCGGTCATGTGATCCCCCTCCATCCACCCTGGTACTGAAAGAACTCCCGCCTGATTGCCGCCTCCCTCCAGTTCGAGACGTGTATAAAAGGTCTCAAGGAATTCGATGGTCTCGTCATCAAGCCTCTCGCCTTCGTTCTGGGAGTGCCTGGCGTTGATGCTAATCATGCTCATGACGAGCATGAGTTCGTGGTACCGGTCATCCAGGGGTTTGTCACCCGACCAATACGGGGCCAACTCTTCTGCATTTTCTTCGGCACTTTCCGGGGTGAGATCGTGGTCGATTTCCAAGTACTCAGACAGGTCGATGCTGGCGAATCCCCAATCGGTGTTTCCACCGTCGACGAGTCTCTGAACGTTGAGTTCTGTTGGCCCCTCGCTGAACATGATCGCGATCTCTTCCGCGCGCTCTTCGTGTTTGCTCATGTTCAAACGAGATCGTTCTCTAAGCTCTGATCGGATTTCGGAGAGTTCGTCGTACAGATCACGGGCTCTGTTGGCATCCCAGTCGACGAGAGACCTTTCAGGGTTGTGGGCGCTGATATAGGAAATATTTTCTGGGACTCGGCTTTCTACTGAACTCTTGGCCTCTCTCCAATCCTCATAAATTGCATTGTATTCATCCCAAAAATCCTGGATGCACTTGGACCACCTGTCGGACATGCCAACAAGAAATCTGATATTTGTAGAGGCTTCGGCCCAAAGTTGGTAATCTTCCTGACTTGCGAAGGAGATGTTCCAGACGATAATGTCCGCGAATTGCTGAGCTGCGGAGTCGAAGCTTCCTGAAAGGTCGTCTGCCCGCCCGAGGAGCCGGGCTTCCAGGATCTCGAATTCCTCCTTTATGGAGTCTGCCGTGTGAGAGTAGTCCTCGATTTTATCCTAATTGAAGGAAATGGTAAATACGCTCATTTTTACCTCACATGTGAAGTGGGTGGACCTGAAGGTCGCGTAGACTATTAAAAATTGATATCCCGATGGCCATTCCAGGCCTGGGAGAAATCCTCCGAATTCTTCCAATCTGTCTCTGCGATGCTGCCTGCTCCGCTCTGGATATTGTTGGATATTTGAATTCCATGTGTCTGGACGTCGATGAAAGATTGGTATGTCAAATTCTTGAAAACATTGAATCCGTTGGATGCATCGGTATTTTTTGTTTTGGCCCTGGCTTCATCCAGGAGGAAGTCGTACATGTCAGCTATTCCTGCCATTGCCTGGGCGAGTGTTTCGGCAAGTTCGCCACCCTGTTGGGCCTCGATTGGGTTTGCGCCTGTTCCATTGCTCATGCGGGTCTCTCTAAGGTTTCGTGAAGTCGACTCAGGTGCGCGCTTGGTTCGGAAGTTGCCGGTTGCCGTGAAGCTGAATAGTGATGAAATGAGGAACATATTCTAGTCCGACGAGAATATGCTTCGGGCGTGGCTCTTGGCAGGGTGGATGGGTATGGCCACTGCTGGCAAGGACTCCGTAGGACTGCAGGGGGCAAACAGGGCGTGCGCGGGCGGCGGTCACGTCAGCCCCGCCACACGGGGGACCTGTTCCCCCCGCGCGTGCTCGCGCACGAGCACGGCGCCGGGAACCTCCTGGAAGGTACCCGGGCCAAGGGCCTCCTCGACCTTCCAGATGCTGTCGATCCCGCTGAGATCGATCTCCACGGGTAGCGCGATCGTTTTCTCGGAACCTTCCGCGTCCCAGTCGAAGACGGCGACCTCCATGTTGTCCTCCTCCTCGGACCACCTCGGTTTGAGGAACGAGTCCTCCAGGGGGAGCTGCCCGGAGACGGTGCTCCCGACCTTGTTCTCGTCGGTGACGACCGTGCTCCGCACCGAGCCCGAGAAGTCCCGCACCTCGAAACGGTCCTCCCACTCCCCGTTCCCCAGACGTTCGGAGCGGACCGCCAGGTACCCGTGGGGCAGGACGCGCAGCACGGTGTCGTCGGGTTCGGAGGGGAGGGCCTCGGCCAGGACCTCGCCGTGCACGGTGTCGACCACGACGGTGCCGCGCAGCAGTGCCATGTTCTCCAGCACGGCCACGTCTCCCACCGCGGCGAACCCCTCCCTGGGGAGCTGCTCCGGGTGTTCGGCCCCGTCGTCGAAGTCCTCTCCGCGCACGAGGCTCCACTGCTCCTCACCGGTGGCCGTGTCGAGCCCGGCCATGCGCAGGTCGGCGCCACCGCACGAGTAGACCACCACGACTCCGCTGGGGGTGAGGAAGCCGTCCTCGACCCGTGGGTCCCCCGTGCCCTCCGGGCACCGCAGACCCCCGTTGCGCCAACCGGGCCCGTCGTCCCACGGGGCGAAGGAGACGACGACTCCCCCGGGGCCGTCGGCCTCCGCCGTGACCAGCCCGTCGTCGGTCACCAGACCGGCGCCCCGGACCGACAGGTGGTCCGCTCCGGCGCTGCCGTGTTCGATCACCCGCACCTCCACTCCCGTGCCCGAGTCCAGGAGCGCGAGGGTGCCGCCCGCGCTCACGGCGACCAGCGAACCGTCGGGGGAGACGGCCACATCGGCCTCGGACTCCAGGAGGCCGTAGCTCCATGTCTCCTTCCCCGTCGTGGGGTCCAGACCGACAGCGCCGTCGGTCAGGTGCAGGACCGCGCCGGTGGGCACGGGGAGGATCTTGCGGAGCTCCCCGGCCCGCGGGCCCTCCCAGACCCACGAGGCCTCGGAGACCGTGGTCGGCACCGCGAGCTCTTCGAGCTGGTCCCCGGACATCTCGTGGACGACCTCGTAACCGGCCAGCTCCCGGGTCTCCTGCCCGGAACCGGGCAGGACCGCGCAGCCGGACGTCCCGAGGAGGAGCACGGCGGTCGCCGCCGCCAGGGCCCAGACTGTTCCTGCGTTCATGGTCAACCAGGTTGCTCTCAGATGTCTTCTCGCGGCACTCGGGGTTCGGCCGTGGTTTCCGGGGCCAGGGAGCTGCCCCCGCGTCCCGTGGATCCCCCGTCGCCGCGTCGGAGCCTGTTCCGAGTGGGCACGATGTCGGGGACGAAGAACATTGAATCGGATGAACGTCACGAAAGTTTCGCGAACCGGCACACCGGGGCAGGGAACCCGCAGGTGGGCCGCGGGCTCTGCGGCCGTGGCCGCATCCGGCCACATGCGTCCCGGCCGCACACCCCGGCCACCCGCCTTCCAGGACACACATCCGGCCCGCATACCCGGCCCGCACACCCTCCGGAGGGCGCAACGGGCCTCGTCGGTCTACGCCGGGGACTCGCTCCAACCGACCTGGACCAGGTCGGGGCGCTGCCCCCGTCGTGCCAGCTGGGCGCGTCCGGTCGGGAGCTGCTTGGACGCCGTGCCGTTGGCCAGGCGCCCCTCCATCCGGTCGCCGGAGAACAGCATGCCCGGCGTGGCCATGTCGGTCAGCGCCTGGAGCACCGGCTCGAACATCGCCCGCGCCGAACCACCCGTGCGCCGGGCCGCGATGACGTGCAGACCCAGGTCGGCGCCCTGCGGGATGAACGGGGCCAGCGGCGCGAGCGGGTTCGACCGCGCCCCCAGCATGTCCATGTCGTCCACCACGATGAACAGGTCCAGGCCCTTCCACCAGTTGCGTTCGCGCAGCTGCTTCGGGGTGACGTCCGGCCCCGGCATGCGCTCCTTCAGCGACCCGGCCAGGTTCGCCGCGACCGCCTTGGTCTGCTCCGCGCTCGTGCAGTACGCCAGGAGGTGGTCCTCCGGGACCAGCTCCAGGTGGCTGCGGCGGAAGTCCACCATGACCACGCCGACCTCGTTGGCCGGGCGCTGGACGATCTGCCTGACCAGTCCGCGCAGCAGGGCGGTCTTGCCGGTCTGCGGGTCGCCGTACACGACCAGGTGCGGGTCCCGCTCCAGGTTCGTGGTGACCGGTGCCAGCGAGCTCTCGGCCATGCCCAGCACCAGTTCGGTGTCGCGGCGGCCCCTCGGCGTACGCCGGCCCTTGAGCAGCTCGTCCAGCTCGACCTTGGCCGGCAGCGTCTTGACGCCCTGGACGGCCTTTTGCGGCCACCGTTCGCCGATCCGCTTGACCAGGTCCCGGATCCCGTCGGTGACGTCCTCGTCGGACGCGACCCCGTCCACCCGGGGCAGTGCCACGTGCGTGTGGTGCTCCGCCGAGGTCAGGCCGCGCCCGGGGGTGTCCTTCGGGATCTCGTCGGCGACCTTGCGGCCGATCCCCGAGTCCATGGGGTCGCTCAGCCGCAGCTCGAACCGGCCGCCGAACAGGGCCTGCAGACGGGAGCGGACCTGCGAGGTCGCCGCCCCGGTCAGCACCGTGTGCACGCCCAGGGACGGGCCCCGGGTCGCGATGTCCATGAGGACCTCGTCGGCCTCGTCGAAGGTGTCGCGCACCGACGACCAGCCGTCGATCATCAGGAACAGGTCCCCGACCACGTTCCCGGCGACCTTCCCGTCCGCCCGCGCCTGGCGCAGCGCGGCGGGGGAGTCCAGCTTGTACTTGCGGAACACCCGCTGGCGCCGGTCGAGCTGGGCGCGCACGTCGACCAGCACCCGCTGTACCTTCTCGGGGTCGGCCCTCCCGGCCACACCCGCCACGTGGGGCAGGTCCTCCATGGCCTGCAGGGCGCCGCCGCCGAAGTCGATGGCGTACACGCCCACGCGGCCCGGCGGGTACCGCCACGCCAGGCTCGCGACGAGCGTGCGCAGCATCGTGGACTTGCCGGACTGGGGGCCGCCCAGGACGATGACGTTGCCCTCCGCCCCGGTGAAGTCCATCTCGGCGGGGACGACCCGCTGCTCGCGGGGGATGTCGGTCAGGCCGAGGACCGCGCGCATCTCCGAGGCGGGGGGCTCGGTCCCGGGGCCCTCCAGGTCGTCCCCCTCGCCCAGGTCGGCGAGCACGGTGTCGAGGGTGAGCAGTTCGGGCAGCGGCTCCAGCCAGATCGGCCGCACCTTGTCGGCGCCCGAGGCCACCAGCCGGTCCACGGTCACCTGGAGCGTGGTGCGCTTGTCCTTCCTGGGCTTGGACTCCTCGCCCTTGGCGCGGACCGACGCCATGAGCGACTCCACCAGCGAGCCCTCGCCGGTCACCTTGCTGAGGCCGTTGTAGGACAGCAGGGGGAGCACCGGCTCGTGCTCCTCCTTCTCCTCCTCGGCGGGGGGCTCGTAGGGCTGGGAGACCATGGCGGCCTTGAACCGCTCGAAGACGGAGGTGTCCACCTTCAGGTAGCCCGAGCCGGGCTCGGGCGGCAGGTGGTAGGCGTCCCCGACCCCGATCGCCTCGCGGCTCTCCGCCTCGGAGAACGTGCGCAGGCCCACCCGGTAGGACAGGTGCGACTCCAGGCCCTTGAGCTTGCCCGACTCCAGGCGCTGGGTGGCCAGGAGCAGGTGCACGCCGATGGACCGGCCGATCCGGCCGATGGCCACGAACAGCTCCGCGAAGTCCGGGTGCGCGGTGAGCAGCTCGGAGAACTCGTCGATGATGATCAGCAGGTGCGGCAGCGGCTCCAGGCCCGGATCGTCCTCCCGGGCCGCCTCGTAGGCGTGCAGGTTGGGCAGGTTGCCCGCGTCCTTGAGGATCTGCTGCCGCCGTGTGAGTTCACCGAAGGTCGCCTCCCGGAACCGCATCACCAGGGAGTCGTCGTCGGCCAGGTTGGTGATCAGTCCGGTGCTGTGCGGCAGTCGGTCGGTGTCGGCGAAGGTCGCGCCGCCCTTGAAGTCGACCAGCAGAAGCGCCAGCGACTCGGGGGAGTGGTTGATGACCAGCGACGCCACCATGGTCCGCAGCATCTCCGACTTGCCCGAACCGGTCGCGCCGACCACCAGCCCGTGCGGGCCCATGCCGCCGAACGCCGACTCCTTCAGGTCCAGCAGCACCGTGTTGCCGTTGGGACCCACACCGATGGGAACGCGCAGGTAGTCGCCGGTGCTGCGCTTGCGCCAGGTGCGGCGGGTGTCCAGCTGGGCGACGTCGGCCACCCCCAGGATCTCGGGGAGGCCGACGGTGGCGTGCATGGCGTCGTCGCCGTCGGAGGCCGCGATTCCGTACGGGGACAGGATGCGGGCCAGACTCGTCAGGTGGGCGACACCCGACCGGTCGGCGGTCCCCTGGAACGGTGTGCGTCCGGGGCTGTCGTCGGCGCCCGGGTTCTCGGTGTCCTCGGTGAGGGTGCCGTCGGCGTCGACGTTGAGCCGCAGGTCCACCGACTCCGGCTCCTCGCGGCGGTCCGCCACCAGGGCGATGATGTGGATGCCCAGGTCGGCGAGGGAGCTGACGGGGGGTTCGGCGTGCAGCCCGGACAGGGTCGACTGGTGCTCCCCGTCGAGGACCACGACGAGGCGCTGCGTCCCGGGGCCCGGCGGCTTGCCGCGCCGCCGCTGGAGGTCGACGGTGCGCCGTTCGATCTCGTCGGCGAGCAGTTCGGCGACCTGCACGGTGTTGCCGGACACGAACCGGGCGGGCATCGGCCCGTCCTGGGCGTCGTCGAACGTGTTGTGGGGCAGCCACTTGAGCCACTCCCACCTGTCGCGCAGCTTGGTGTCCCGCACCACGCCGATCCGCAGGTCGTGCGGGGAGTGGAAGGTGGCCATCTGGGCGATCATGGAGCGGACCAGCCCGCGCCCCGCCTCGCGGTCTCCGACGACCGACACCACCCCGTGCTCCCGCAGTGGGACGACCAGCGGCATCTCGGGGACGTCCGCGTACAGCTCGATGAGCTGGTCGGCGGCGCCCTGGCAGACGGGGTCGTACTCGATGAGCGGCGACGAGGTGTCGACCTTGAGCTTCAGGCGTCGGGAGAGCGGGCGGGTGCCGGTGCCGGCGCGGACGTCGAGGAAGTCGGGGTCGGCGGGGCGCCGCTCCCACCTGCGCGTCCGCGACCTGGCGGGTTCGGTGAGCAGCGACGGATCGGGGTGGCGGAACGCGTTGTCCGCACGCTGGGTCGAGGTGACGTCCCGGACGATCTCGCGGAGCTGGTCGAGGTAGTCGACGTACCGCTCGCGCTGCTCCCGCATGCGCTTGCGGGGACCGTTGTGCTGGGCGACGAACATGATGATGCCGACGACCACGCTGGCCATCATGATCATGACGCCCGCGACGGCCATCAGGGGCCGGTGGCCCATGGTGATGGACATCAGGAGGGACCCCGAACCGGTGATGATCGGCATGATGATCATCGCCCCGGAGCTGGACGCCGGTGCGTTCTCCGGCAGTTGCGGAGGGGCCGCGATGACCAGGGGCGTGTTCCCGGGAGCAGGCGGAACACTGCGGGCAGGGCGGGGCACAGGTCTCGTCGCCACAGCGCTCTCTTTCCGTCCACCTACGGGGGTTGGTGTCTGGGTGACTACGCTAGGAATGATCTCGCGAACCCCGCGAATCACCTAATTCGCGTCCGTCCTCCCCCTCCGCGGTGGATACCGCCCCCGACGACGACAGAAGGAACCATTGGTGTGAGTGGATACTGCCGGGTCACCGTCACCGGGCCGGAGCGCTGGGCCGATCTGGCACTCCCCGGCACCGTTCCCGTGGCCACTCTGATGCCGCGCATCATCGAGGTGTGCGCCCCCGACGAGGAGCGGACAGAACCTGCCGCGTGGTCGCTGACCACGGTGGACGGGTCCCCCGTGCACCCGGACGAACCCCTGGAGAGCGCGGGGGTCTACGACGGCGACGTGCTGCTGCTGGACCGCCGCACCGCGCCGAGCCGACCCTCGCACGTGGACGACGTCCGCGGTGCCGTCGAGGACCGGGTCGACGAGACCGCGCGCATCTGGAACCCCACGACGACGCTGTCCTTCGGTCTCCTCGTGGCCAGTATCGGCCCCTTGCTCCTCCTGGGGCTGATGATGTGGCTGCGCCCGTCCGTGGGGCACCTGGGCATCGCCTCCGTGGGAACCCTGTTCACGGTCGCCGTCATGCTTCTCGCCGCGCGCAGGCCGCTGCCCGCCGTCGCGCACGTGCTGTTCGCGGCGGCCTGCGTGTGGGGAGGGGCCACGGCGGTCCTCGCCGCCAACCTGGTGACGAGCACGAACCCGCTGGTGATGGCGGCCTTCGCGCTCTCCGGGGCGCTTCTGGTCGCGGTGATCGGCTGGGCCCTGCACGAGACGGGGCTGGCGTACATCTCCGGGCTCGGGGTCGTCGCGGTGGCCGCGGCCGTCCTCGTGGTGGTGGGGATCTTCACCGAGCCGGTCCAGGGGGTGCGGTCCATGGGGATCGCCCTGGCGCTCTGTGTGGGCGCGCTGCCGCGCGTGGCCATGGTGATGGGCGGACTCTCCGGGCTCGACTACGAGGTGGGGCGCTCGGGGCAGGTGCCCACGGAGCGGTTCGAGGACACGTACGGCAACACCGACCGGCTGCTCATGGGGATCGTGCTGGGCTCGTCGGTGAGCGGCGGTGCCGTCACCGTTCTGCTCGCCGTCCTGGCCCAGGGGCCTCCCGACCTGCTGCTGGGCGGGCTCCTCTCGATCCTGCTGGTGCTGCGCTCGCGGCTGTTCGACCGCATCCGGCACGTGCTGCCGCTGCGGCTGGCGGGGGTGCTGGGTCTGGGGGCGACGGGCGTCGCGGTCGTCGTCGAGTACCCGTTCATGGGCCCGTGGCTGCCGCTGATCGTGCTCCTGGCGGGGATCGTGCTCGGGGTGCTGAGCTGGGTGCGGCTGACCGACGTGCCGCGCGCCTCGCTGCGCCGCCTGCTCAACTGGACCGAGATCCTCGTCATCATCGGGATGTCCGCGGTGTTCGCGTGGTCGATGGGGCTGTTCGCCTTCGTCGCCCGCATGACCGGCTAGGGAGTGTTTTTGAAGGTTTTCGGGTCGGCGGGCGGCCGTCCGGGCGATCTCTCGCAAGGCGATGTGCGGCGTTCGGCCTGGTCGTGCTTCGCGAGCGCAGAGGCGCAGCGAGGGGAAGCCTGGTGGACGCGAGCCCGGCAAGGATGCAAAAAACACGACCTGGGTCGGAGTGCGCAAGGGTCCACCGGTGCGCGCCCCCTCCGCCGCGATCTTGTACTTGTAGCTCCCAAGGCGCCGAAACCGTCTACAGGTACAAGATCCTCAGGGCCGGAGGCCCCTGCGGCCCACGGGCAACGCACCCGGTCGGCCCGTCCCACCCCGGTGGGCACGGAGCCGTGCGTCCAGGGCCGGAAGAAATGAGCCGGAACCGGTCAGGCGTGCTGCTCCGCCTCGGGCCCAGAGCCCCCGGCCGGGGGCTCCACGGCTACCTTGCAGCGCGCGCTGAGGTGGCGACGGCGGCGCGCCTCGCGCAGCGAGACCCCGACGATGCGGGCGGCCGTGAACCCGGCGATCACGGCGAGCGGGAGGACGAGCATCGTCACAGGCTGGCGGATGCCCTGGAAGCGCACCCCGGCGTCGTCGAGGACGATGAACCCCGCGGGCCGGGCCCGCACGAACCCGCCGCCGCCCGCGCCGTCCCCTCCCGCGGCCAACAGGCGGCTGGAACCCCCGCCCATGCTGGTGAGGGACGTGATCCGGGCGACCGGGACGACCGTGGAGCCCCCTGACGACACCGGGTCACCGAAGACCGTCGCGGACCGCGCGGCCATCCCGGTGTTCCGGACCAGTTCGGACAGGACGGACAGCGCGGGGCTGGTACGGCGGCTCGGAGCTGCCTCTCTGATGCGGCGAGCGACGGATTCCGGCATGGCCTCGGGTCCTTTCGGGGTGTGGGCACGTGCTTTCACGCTATAGCGCGTAGGACGGAACCGGGTGCTTCGGCGCGTCCGGGGAGCCGTGACCGCAACGGCTCCCCCGACGCTGGCGGGGTCGGCGATGTCCACCTGGCTCTCCCCGTCCCGGTCGGGCAGGGCGGTGCGGACGCGTGACCGGTTGCGGCCCAGGACCAGGTCAGTCGCCGATCACACCGAGCAGTGACAGGTCGGTGTCGTAGACGGCCAGGTCCCCGGTGTCCGCGCGCAGCCCGGCGAGCCGGGACCCGTCCGGGGACAGGGCGAGCGGGAACAGCTGCGGGAGATCCGGTCCGAGCCGGGCGCTGGCGGCGTCGCTGTAGTCCCACGCCATCGTGCTCCCGGACCCGGCGTCCGGGGACAGCAGGGCGGCGAACACCCGGCCGCTCGCCTCGCTGTACGCGACGTCCACCAGGAAGTGGTCCTCGTCGTCGGGCACGAACTCGCGCAGGACGCGCTCGTTCTCCGGTTCGACCAGCAGGACGCGGTCGGAGCGGATGAGCAGCACCCCCGAACCGTCGGGCAGGATGTCGAAGGCGTCCGCGCCCACCTCCGAGCGTTCGCTGACCAGTCCCAGCGGGTCGATGTCGGCCGCCCCGGCATGCCACACCGCGACCCCTCCGTCCACCTCGCCGCCCGCGACCCGCGTGCCGTCGGGCGAGTACTGGATCGAGCCGAGGCTCCCTGACCCGGGCAGGGCGGACGTCAGCTTCCAGTCCTCCGTGTCGTACAGGTGCAGGAACCGCGCGCCGGGGTCGCTCTGCACGCCCACGGCCAGCGAGGACCCGTCCGGGCTGAAGGCGGCGGACCGGACGGGCCGCTTCGGGCCGACGGTCCACGCCCTGCCCGTGCCCAGGTCGGTCACGGCGGCCCCGTCGAGGGTGCCGTAGGCGATCCGGCAGCCGTCCGGACTGAAGGCGGCCGGGGTGGGCGGCACCGTGGCCGCCTCGTTGTCGATCCGGGCCAGGGGGCGCGACCCCTCCCAGTCCCACAGGGTCACACGGTCGACCTGGGAGACGGCCAGGACGGTGCCGTCCGGGGAGAACGACAGTTCGAGGGGGACCCCGGTGGGGAACATGACCTGCGGCGGTCCGGTGGGGGTGAGGTCCTCCGAGATCTGTCCGGAGGCGGAGCAGTCGCGGGCGGCGCCGGCCCCCCCGGCCGCCTCCCAGGCAGGGAGCGCGACGGCGTACAGGCCCGCGCTCGCGAGGAGGGCCACCACGCCGAGGAGCGACGCGGCACGCAGCGCGAGCCGGCGGGGTCGCCGTGGACCGGTACGTGCGGAGGGCACCGGACGCGGGCCGGGGACGAGGGCCGCCCAGGGGTCGGGTGACGCGGTGCCGTCGGCCTGCGGCGCCGCGATCGAGCGGTAGGCCCTCTCGGCCTCCGTGACCACGGCGTGCGACCGCGGCGGAAGCCACGGGGCGCGCGGCGGTTCGGCCGGGAGCGGCCCGCCGAGGTGGTCGAGGACCTCCTGGGCGGTCGGCCTGTTCTCGGGGAGCTTGTCCAGGCACGCGGTGACGAGCGGGCGCAGGGAGTCGGTGACGCCGTCCAGGGCGGGCGGCTCGCGCAGGACCCGGTACAGGACGTCGGAGGGCTCCCCCTCCCCGAAGGGGTCGGCCCCGGTGGCCGCGAACAGCAGGGCCCCGCCGAGGGAGAACAGGTCGCTGGGCGGGGTGGCGGCGCCGCCGGAGAGGTGTTCGGGCGACAGGTAGGCGGGGGAACCGACACCTTCGCCCGGGCGGGTGAGCCGGGCGCCGTCGACGGCCCGGGAGACGCCGAAGTCGATGAGCCGGGGCCCGTGCGCGTCCACCAGCACGGTCGAGGGTGTGAGGCCGCGGTGCACGGCGCCCGCGGAGTGCACCGCGGCCAGCGCCTCGGCGAGCCCCCGGGCGAGGGTGGTCACCGCTGTCGGGGGAAAGGGGCCGGCGCGCCGTACGAGCGTGCGCAACGTGGGGCCGGGCACGTACGCCGTGGCCGTCCAGGGGACGGGCGCGGACAGGTCGTGGCCGAGGTGGGGCGGGGTGAAGCGGTTGCGTATGCGCGGCGCGAGGGCGGCCTCGCGGGCGAAGCGCGCACGGAAGTCGAGGTCGACGGCGTATGCGGCGCGGACGACCGTGACGGCGGCGGGGCACCCCTGATGGTCCGCGCCCAGGTACACGCGGCCCATGCCGCCGGAACCGAGATGGGCGATGATTCGGAACTCCCCGAGCCGGGTGGGCTCGTCGGGGTTGAGGGGTCGCATGGGTCCTCTGGGGCCAGGAGCGGAGGACGACCCGGGGCCCGTCAGGAGTGGCCCGGTACGTCTGCCGGAGGGTGCTCAGGAGCCACCGTAACGCGAGAAGGTTGCTGGAAGAGCACGATTCCGACCGGTTCGCAGGGGGTGTATGCCCTTATGTCACCCTTTGGTGTCCCAGGTCCGAAGATCTGTTCTGTCCGACCTCGCCACCCGGCGCCGTGCACGGCCCTCCCGGCGTCCGCACGCCCCATCGGGACGCTGCGGACTCCGGGACGGCCCGGTGTGCCACTACGGCCGGGAGGCGGTGGCCCCGGCCCAGATGTTGACGTCGGAGTCCACCGCCCACTCGTCGATGCGCCGCAGTTCCTCCGGGGTGAACCCGGGGGAGTCCAGCGCCGCGAGGTTCTGTTCGAGCTGCTCCACGCTCGAAGCACCGATGAGAGCGGTCGTCACGGTGCGCGGCCCCTGGTCCCGCAGCACCCAGGAGATCGCCATCTGGGCGAGCGTCTGGCCGCGCTCGGCGGCGATCGCGTTCAGGGCGCGGGCGCGCTCCAGGACCTCCTCGGACAGCATGTTGTCGCGCCAGCTCGGGCGGCCCACGCCCGCGCGGGAGTCCGCCGGGACGTCCCCGCCGAGATAGCGCGGGGTCAGCACGCCCTGCGCCAGCGGTGAGAAGGCCACCACGCCCATCCCCTCGTCAGCCGCCGTGTCCAGCAGCCCGCCCTCCACCCACCGGTTGAACATCGAGTACGACGGCTGGTGCACGGTCAGCGGGGTGCCCAGCTCGCGCATGATCCTGGCGGCCTCCCGGGTGGCGGCGGGGCCGTACGACGAGATGCCGGCGTACAGCGCGCGGCCGGACACCACCGCGTGGTGGAGGGCGCCCATGGTCTCCTCCAGGGGCGTGTCCGGATCGGGCCGGTGGCTGTAGAAGACGTCCACGTAATCCAGGCCCATCCGGGCCAGGGACCGGTCCAGCGACGACAGCAGGTACTTGCGCGACCCGCCCTGCTGGTGGGGGCCGGGGCCCATGACCCACCCGGCCTTGGTGGTGATGACCAGCTCGTCCCGGTAGGGGGCGAAGTCCTCGGCAAGGGCGCGGCCGAGGTTCTCCTCGGCGGCGCCGGGCGGCGGCCCGTAGTTGTTCGCGAGGTCGAAGTGGAACACGCCCAGGTCGAACGCCCTGCGCAGGATGCGGCGCTGGTTCTGCTGGTCGCGGTCCGCGCCGAAGTTCTGCCACAGGCCCAGTGACAGGCGGGGCAGGTGCAGCCCGCTGTCACCACACCTGCTGTACTCCGTCGTGTCGTACCGTTCCTCGCGCGCCGTGTAGGTGCCCACGGACCGCCCTCCCATCGTCGGATGACCGACCGGCAGACTAACCCCTCCGGCGGTTCGACCGCAGGGGCGGCGGCCCGGAACGACTACTCGTCGACGGTGAGCTCGCCCATCCGGTCCCAGCCCTCGCCGTCCACGACGCGGCTGACGATGAGCGGGGTCTCGGCGAGGAGCGGCTTCATGGCGGCCAGGCCGGCGCGGAAGTGGTCGCTGTTGACGTGGGCCTCGCCCGTGCCGTCCCGGAACGCCTCGACGAGGACGAACTCGTCCTCGCGCTCGACGCTGCGAGACCACTCGAACCACAGGTTTCCGGGCTCGGCCCGGGTGGCGGCGGTGAAGTCGGCGACCTCGTCGAGGAAGCGGTCGACGGCCTCCGGCCTGACCCTGTACTTGACGACGATCAGGATCATGGTTCCCGGTCTCTCCTCACTGTGCTCTGTGTGCTGGGGCGGGGGACACGGGGTGTCCCCCACCCCAGTGTTCCAGAGCGTCGGAGGTCCGGGGCGCGCGGAAGCACCGGGCGTCGGCCCAGGCGGGAGGTGCGGAGAGGGAGCGCGGAGGCGTCAGGCGGCGACCGGCTGGCGGGTGGCGCCGAAGCCGTGGCTGTAGACGGGCTCGGGCCCCCGTGCGAAGGGGTTGAGGAGTTCGGCGGCGCCGACCGGGTCGCTCGCGGGGTGGGAGACCGTGCCGCCGTGGAACAGGTCGTTCCAGAAGAAGCGGCCGTCGCGGCACCAGACGTTGACGTCGCGCTGGACCGACATGACGGCCATCTCGGTGGTACCCGACCAGTAGAACTGGCGCTGGGTCGCTGCGACGAGCTCGCCCAGGAGCGCCGTGATCGCGCGCTCGGCGCAGAACGCGTGACGGGGCTTGTGCTTGATTCGTCTGGCGAGTGCCGACTTCGCCCGGGAGGCCCGGGGATTGTTCAGGCGCCAGTGACTCAAGGTCGTCTCCAGTAGGTCTCGGTTGCCGCGGTGCTGACCGTGTGTGCTCCGTGCGGCCACGTCGCCGCGGTTCGAGGGGTTCCGCCCGTCCTGAGACCTTGGCGGTTTCCCTCCACAAAGTTGGGGAGGTGTGAACGGTGTCGTTACCTCGTAGTTATCCTTTGCGCTCCGGATGCTAGCAGCAACTCACCCCTTGCAGTCGAGGCTTCTGTGAGTGACCAATGTCACATTTAACGAAAGGGTATCGACTGTGCAAAGACAAGAACCTGCTGTTCAAGCTCTTGTTTTCGATCCTTTGTTCGAACCGTGAGGGGTGGATAAAGCGCCTCTAGTCCCGCACGTGTTGTCGTGAGTCTCACCCGTTTTGGCGACTCTTGGCTTGCTTTTGGTGACTCATGGTGACTCTGTGCAGGTTGCGAGCTCTTGACTCTGTCAAGTCCGGGTCTTGCCGAGGACGCGTCCCCCCGCGTCTTCGGGCGTCGCCGGGTTTTGCGCACCCTGTCACCCCGGTGTAAGGGACGGGCCTGCGCTTGGAGGACACTGGAAAGGTCGGACGAAACGGAGAGAAGTCGCCCAGTGACACAGACTGAGACATCCGGTGACCGGACTACACCGGAGGGGAGCGCCATGTCCGCCGAGCCCACGGGAGGCGCCCGCGCCTGGCTCGTGTGGGGAGTCGCCGTCGCCGGGTACTTCCTGGCGATGCTGCACCGCAACGGACTCGGTGTCGCCGCGCTGGAGGCCCAGGCCCGGTTCGACGTCGGTCCCGCACTGCTCTCCCTGCTGCCGATGCTCCAGCTCCTGGTGTACGTCCTCCTCCAGGTCCCGGCGGGCCTGCTCGCCGACAGGCTCGGCCCCCGCTACACGCTCGTCATGGGCATGGCGGCGATGGTGGTCGGATCCTGCCTGTTCGCGCTCGCGCCCGGCATCGAGACGGCGGTCGCCGGACGGTTCCTCATCGGGCTCGGTGACGCCCTGGTCTTCCTCAACGTCATCAGGCTGGCCGCCCTGTGGTTCCCACGTGCGCGCTACGCCCTCGTCAGCGGCCTCACCGGCGTGGTCGGCGGCACCGGCCAGGTGGCCAGCGCCGCGCCCCTCGCGTGGGCCCTGGGCGAGGTCGGCTGGGTGGTCGCGTTCCTCTCCACCACGGCCCTGACCGCGCTGATGGCGCTCCTCGTGCTGCTGGTCGTGCGCGACCGCCCCGTCGGCGCCGCCGGGCGCTCCACGGTCGCCGACCCGATCTCCGTCTGGGCGTCGCTCAAGGAGGCGCTCCGCGCGCGCGGTCCGCTCATCGGAATGGCGCACCACGCGGCCGTCATGGCGCCCTTCACGATGATGATGGTGCTGTGGGGCTACCCGTTCCTCGTGAGCGGCCTGGGGCTGGAGGAGGGCACCGCGGCGCTCACCCTGACCGGTCTGGCGGCGGGAGGGCTGTGGCTGGCCCCGTTCGTGGGCATCCTGGTCGGCCGCCGCCCCCACGTGCGCAGGTGGCTGGCACTGACCCTCGGAGCGGTGCTCAGCGCCGGCTGGGTACTGCTGGTCGTGTGGCCCGGGGGCCCGCCTCTGCCGGTCGGGCTGACGGTGATGGCGGTGAGCGCGGTGGGCCAGACCCTCGCACCGACGATCTCCTTCGACTTCGCCCGCGACGGGATCCCCGCCAGCCGGACAGGCGTCGCCTCCGGCCTGGTCAACATGAGCGGCTTCACGACCGCCGTGCTGTGCACGGTGGCCGCGGGGGCGATCCTCCAGGCGCTCCCGGAGGGGCCCGAGTCCTACCAGATCGCGTTCGTGCCGATGTGCGTGACCACGGTCGCGGCGACCGCCGCGCTCTACTACTTCGTGCTGTCCCGCCCGCGCTCCCGCGCGTAGGCTCCGGGAACACCACCGCTTCTTCCGCGCGCGTGCGCGGGCGGGCGCGCGCGGGAGTGTAAGGACCGGCCGGGCCCTGCGGCGGAGACACGCCGGAGCCCCTGCCTCCTGCCCCGTGGCGCGGGCAGGGGCCGGGCGCGGCCCCCGCGCGCCCCCGGCCCCTGCCCGCGCCACGGGTCTCAGGTGCGGGCCTTCGCCGTCGACTCGCCCATCTCCGTGCGCAGCCGCTCCAGCACCCCGGACAGGAGCCGGGACACGTGCATCTGCGAGCAGCCCATCCGGTCGGCGATCTCGGCCTGGGTGTGGTCGCAGAAGAAGCGCAGTCCCAGGAGTTGGCGGTCGCGCTCGGGAAGGCGGGCCAGCGCCGGCTTGAGGCTCTCCCGCTGGTCCACCAGCTCCAGGGCGTGGTCCTTGCTGCCCAGGTGGTCTTCCAGGCGCATGGACTCCTCCTCGGCGCCGGAGGTGTCCGGGGCCTCCAGGGAGAGGCACTGGTAGGCGTTGGACGCCTGGGTGAGCTGGTTCACCTCGTCCTCGGTCATGTCCATCTGCCGGGCCAGTTCCGCGGTGGTGGGCGTGCGGGCATGGTCCTGTTGGAACTCGTAGGTCACCCTGCGCAGCCTGCTGCGCTCCTCCTGCTGGGAACGGGAGACCCGCATGGCCCAGGTGTGGTCGCGGAAGTGGCGCTTGACCTCTCCTGCGACCGTGGGTACCAGGTAGGCGACGAACGGCTTGCCGTACGAGGGGTCGTAGCCGCGCATGGCCTTGGTGTAGCCGACCATGGCGGCCTGGTACAGGTCCTCAAGCGGTTCGCCCCGGCCCTGGTAGCGGCGCGCGATCTTCTTGGCCAGGGGCTGGTGGAGCAGTACGACGCGCTCTCGGAGCCGGTCCGCGCGGGGGTCGTTCTCGCCCAGGCGCCTCGCCGCGACCAGCAGTTCCTCGGCGGAGGAGTTCTCGGCCGGGGTGCGTGTGCGGGGGCGGGGGAACGGTTGTGTCCGCTTCGGACCGGAGTTGGGCGTCTTCGTGGTGGTGATCGTGTTCGACAAGAGGGCTCCCGGGGTCTGGTGTGTGACCGGTCAGAACGCCGGTGGCGTCGGCGATGAAGAACCGGTGGGGATGGGTGGATCGAGGGTGGAGAGAATTTCCCGTGGACCTTCTATATTCCCTCAATTTAGCTTCTAAAAGCCCTGGGCAGATTTTTTTAAATATATCCCGGGCTCCCCCCGTCGTCACCCGCTGTGATTTCTTTCGGTTTTTTGTGATCTTTTTCGTATGGGGGATGACACGTTTAGGTGTCCTGTGCTGCTGTGGGATCACGCGTGCGCTCCTGTGATGTGTGGGCGGTATAAATTTCCGAGGGCGCGCGTTTTTATATTCAGCTAATAATGGATTAGGTGCTGGTCAGGTGGTGTGTCAGCTGTTTTTGAGTCTCATTTGAGGGGGTTTTGGGGTGCTCATGCGGAGGGCTGTCCGTGCCGGGTAATTTTTTTTCTACTGCTACGGTGGTAATAGGACGGGATTTTTGCCCACACCCTGGTGGGTGCCCACTCGCCCTCGGAAGGGATCAGGATGAATGGAAGGAACCGAAGGGCCAAAAATTTGAGCGCTAGTGAGGCCGTCCAACAGGCAGCACTGCATTGGACGAGCAGCCAGGAATTTCAGAACCGCTCCGCTGATCAGCGGGATCTGGTGCGAGAACGGGAGCGCAACAGCGACCTGGCCCGGCGAGTCCAGCGGTTGGAGGCCGGTGTCAGGCTCTGGTCCCGCACCGTGCGGGCCCTGGCCCGGAGGCAGCGGGAGCTGGAGGAGGAGGTCTCGGGACTGCGCCGACGGGGTGGCAGGGTCGGCGACCAGCACCGCCTTCTCGCCCGGGACCACGACGGAGTCGACTCGGAGTCGCTGGGCTCCATCACCATCACCGAGGAGCGCGGCCGTATCGTTTCCTGACTGCCCGGCATCTTGCGGCGCAGGTACGGGCCACACCCGGAGGTGCTTCCCGGGACGGCCCGGGGCTGCCCCCGCGGAGGAGGCCCCGGGCCGTCCGGGGCGCCGTGCGGTGCGGCCCCGGGCGAAATCCGGTTGACCGGGACCGACACCCCCGTGGTGTCATGGCCTGTGACGAACATCGAAGGCCTGCTCGCGGCCTATGACGAGCAGTTGCGTGGAGCCCCCTCCGACCTTCCCCCCGGGGTGTCGGTCGAGCGGGACGGGCCGGTTGTCCGGCTGGTGGGAGGACACCGGGGACTCGTTACCGCGCCGCCCCGCCTGGGCGTGCACGGCGACGAACTGGACCGGCTCGTCGCGCGGCAGCGCGACCGCTTCGCAGCGCGGGGCGAAGCCGTGGAGTGGAGGACCCACGGGCACGACCGCCCGGAGGAGCTTCCCGACCGCCTCCGTGCCGCCGGTTTCGCCCCCGAGGAGCGGGAGACCGTCCTCGTCGGCCGCACCGACGTGATCGCCTCCCAGGACCCGCCCGAGGGGGTCTCCCTCCTGCGGGTGACCGAACCGGACGACATGCGCCGTATCGCCGCCATGGAGTCGCGGGTGTGGGGCCTCGACTGGAGCTGGCTGGGCGACGACCTGGACGGCCGGATCGCCGCGGATCCGGACGGTATCGCCGTCATGGTCGCCGAAGCCGGCGGTGAGGTGGTGTCGGCCGCCTGGCTGGTGTTTCGGAGGGGGACCGGGTTCGCCGGGCTGTGGGGCGGCTCGACCCTCCCCGAGTGGCGGGGGAAGGGGATCTACAGGTCCCTCGTGGCGGCCCGTGCCCGTATCGCCGCCGCGCGCGGTGTCCGCCACCTCCACGTGGACGCCTCCGGCGACAGCGCCCCCGTCCTGCGCCGTCTGGGCTTCGAGGGCGTCACCACCACGACCCCCTACGTCTGGTCCCCGTCCTGAGCCGTGGGCCCCGTCTTCGCGGTCCGGCCCGCCCGTCAGCCCGGGGACCGTCAGGCGGGGTCCTCCACGGCCTCCGCGATCTGCCGCAGCGCCCTGATGTGGAGCGTGAGCGCCTCGCGTCCCTCCCTGCTGAGCGAGAGGTAGGTGCGCGGACGCCTGCCCACGAAAGCCTTGCGGACGACGACGTAGCCCGCGTTCTCCAGCGTGGTGATCTGCTTGGACAGGGCGGAGTCGGAGATTTCCACGGCGTCGCGCAGCGAGGCGAAGTCCGACTGTTCGACCGGTGCCAGTGCGGCGACGATCGAGAAGCGCACGGGTGCGTGGATGACGGGGTCGATCGACTTGCGCGGGTGGTTCATGGTCGTTCTCCGGATCTCCGGCCGTTCACCTGGTGCCCCTGCGGAGGCCGACCCGGTTCAGCAGGACGGCGGCGAGGAAGGGGAGGCCGTTCAGCGCCGCGCCGACGGACCACCAGGGGACCGAGCCGGCGAACACGGTCAGGCCCACGGTCACCGTGACGGTGAGGAGGACGACGCCCACCCCTGTCAGAACGTAGTGCACGGCCAGGTGGTGGCGCAGGGCGACGGGACGGCTGTAGGCGTACCAGTTCATCGCCGGCAGGGTGAAGACGGCCACCACGTAGGCCGCCGTGCGGACGGCGGCGCCGCCGGGGGCCAGGCCGACGACGAGGACCATGCAGACCATGAGGGCGCCCAGTCCCGTGACGGTCAGCGCCGTCCAGCGCGCCCCGCCGCGCAGCCTGCGGCCCACTGCCTCGGCGTGCTCCAGGAGCTCTGCCGCCTCCCGCCCGTCCGCCCTCTGGTCCATGGGTTCCTCCTGCTGCCGTGGGCTCGTGGGGTATCCAGCATCGCACATACTTTCCAAATTGGAAACTATTTTCTTTGTCGGTGAGCTGTTCCGTGTGTCCGGCCTCACGGGCACAGGGTCCGCGCACACGAAACGGGCGGGGCGGCCAGGAGGCCGCCCCGCCCGTCGCGGGGTCCGGTACGCCCTAGAAGGCGGACTCGGGAACGTCCATCAGGTCGAGGTCGACGCCCTCGGCCACACGCAGCTCGGCGGCGATGCGCGGCAGGAACTGCTCGGCGAAGAAGCGCGCGGCGGCGATCTTGCCGGTGTAGAAGTCCTTGTCCGCCCCGGCTGCGCCGTCGATGCTGTTCAGGGCCACCTCGGCCTGGCGCAGCAGCAGCCAGGAGAGGACGACGTCACCGAACGACATGAGCAGGCGGGTGGAGTTCAGGCCCACCTTGTACAGCTCGCGCGGGTTCTCGGCGGAGCCCATCGCGTGGCCGACCATGAGCTCGACGAGCTTCTCGATGTTGCCGAGGCCCTCAAGGAGCAGCTCGCGCTCCTCCTTGAGCCGGCCGTTGCCCGCGTCGCTCTCGGCGAAGGCCTTGATCTCGGCCGAGAGCGAACCCAGGGCCTGGCCGCCGTTCTTCACGATCTTGCGGAAGAAGAAGTCCTGGGCCTGGATCGCCGTGGTGCCCTCGTAGAGGGTGTCGATCTTGGCGTCCCGGATGTACTGCTCGATCGGGTACTCCTGGAGGAACCCGGAGCCGCCCAGGGTCTGCAGGGACTCGGCGAGCAGCGCGTAGGAGCGCTCGGATCCCACGCCCTTGACGATCGGCAGGAGGAGGTCGTTCATGGCCTCCAGCTCCGTGGCGTCCTCGCCCTTGGAGTGCGCGATCTGGATCTTGTCCTGCTGCGTGGCGGTGAGCAGGACGAGGGCGCGCATCGCCTCCACGTAGGACTTCTGCGTCATGAGGCTGCGGCGCACGTCCGGGTGGTGGGTGATGGTGACCTTCGGGGAGTCCTTCGCCCCGGCCAGGTCGTTGCCCTGCACGCGCTCCTTGGCGTACTCCAGGGCGTTCAGGTAGCCGGTGGAGAGGGTGGCGATGGCCTTCGTGCCGACCATCATCCGCGCGTACTCGATGACGAGGAACATCTGGCGGATGCCGTCGTGCTTGTCGCCGACGAGGTAGCCGATGGCGGGGTGCTTGTCGCCGAAGGTCAGCTCGCACGTGGTGGAGGCCTTGAGGCCCATCTTGTGCTCGACGTTGGTCACGTAGGCGCCGTTGCGCTCGCCGAGGGAGCCGTCGTCGTTGACCAGGAACTTGGGGACCAGGTACAGGGACAGGCCCTTGGTGCCGGGGCCCGCGCCCTCGGGGCGCGCGAGCACCAGGTGGAAGATGTTCTCGGACATGTCGTGCTCGGCCGAGGTGATGAAGCGCTTGACGCCCTCGATGTGCCAGGTGCCGTCGCCCTGGTCCACGGCCTTGGTGCGGCCGGCGCCGACGTCCGATCCGGCGTCCGGCTCGGTCAGCACCATGGTGGCGCCCCAGCCGCGCTCGATGGCGACCTTGGCGAACTCCTTCTGCTTCTCGTTGCCCTCGGAGAAGAGGATGCTCGCGAAGCCGGGGCCGGCGGAGTACATGTGCACGGAGGGGTTGGCACCGAGGACGAGCTCGGCGGCGGACCAGACCAGGGAGCGGGGGGCGCCGAGGCCGCCGAGCTCCTGGGGGAGGTCGAGGTTGTACCAGCCGGCGTCCATGTAGGCCTGGTAGGACTTCTTCAGGCTCTCGGGGATGGCGACGGTGTTCGTCTTCGGGTCGAAGACCGGCGGGTTGCGGTCCGCGTCCTCGAACGACTCGGCGATGACGCCGGAGGCGAGCCGGTCGACCTCGGCCAGGATCGTGCGGGCGGTCTCCTCGTCGAGCTCCTCGAAGGGGCCCTCGCCCAGTACGTCCTGGCGCTTGAAGACCTCGAAGAGGTTGAACTCGATGTCGCGCAGGTTGCTCTTGTAATGCGTCATGGACAGCTCCGCTGTTTCCTGGCCGCGGTGTCTGTACACGCGGATCTACCGACTAGTAACAAAACAATGTTACTACTGAGTAGCTCCTTATGCCAGTAGTGCGAGGGACTTGTGGCCCGCAAGACACCCATGTGTGGCGAAAACCGAGCTTGTGGCAGGAGACCGACTCCGGGTGGGGACAGGAGCGTTTCCACGCGGGCCGCGCAGCCCCTCCGCCCGACCGCGCGCCCTGGGCTGCCGGGCGTGCGCACCGGCCCACCAGGTCGTTCACCAGGATCGTCCGGTACGACCGCGGGCTCCGGGAACGGCCCGCCGGCGGTGGCCACGGCGCCGGGGGCGTGCGCCGGGGCGGTCAGAAGTCCGCGGAGGAGTCCGGCGGCTCGGTCGAGTGGCCGCCCGACGCGCGGATGCTCCGCACGTGGATCAGCCGGGTGAGCCGGATGACCGGGCGGATCAGCAGTTCGACGCTGCCGAGCAGGAAGCACCACGTCCCCGTGGTCATCCAGGCGGACGAGAAGAACATGATGCTGCCCGCGATGAACCACAGCGCGATGAGCGTGTCGTTCGCGATGCTCAGTGCCTCGTACCGGCGTCGGACGACCAGCTCTTTGCGGCCGACGTGGACGACCAGCGGCCGTTCCGGCTCTGATCCGGGCATGTCGTGTCCCTCACTCTCTCTCGGCGGACCGTTCGGCCCCGACCAGGTCGGCCAGGACCGCTGCCGCGGCCCGTTCACCGCTCACGAGGGCACCCTGGAGCGAGGGCGTGTCCCGGTGGTCCCCGGCGACGTAGAGGCCCCCGCCCACCGCCGACGGCTTGCGCAGGTCGCCCAGCGGCGGCGGTGCGGCGGGCAGGGCGTCCGGGACGTGCACCGTGTCCAGGTGCTCCCAGTCCGTGTCGCGGATGCCGAGGAGGCGGGCCGCCTCGGCGCTCACCCGCTCGGGAGAGGGGCGTTCCGCGCCGACGACCGACGACGCGACCAGTGCCCGCCCGGGCGGAGCGTAGGACGGCGCGGTGGCCGTGAGCACCATGACGCCGGCGAGCCCGATCCCTCCCCGCTTCGAGCGCCCGTCGACGTGCAGGAGCGGGTCGTCGCCGGGCGAGGCCGGACGGGAGTGGTAGTAGGTGGTGGCGGGGTTGAGTACGGGTGCGGCCAGGCCCGGCAGCAGACGGGCCACGGCTCCGGGGCCGACGGCGACCACGACGGCGCGCGCCCGGACGGTCCCGGACTCCGTACGCACCACGCCGGGGGCCACCTCCCGTACGGGGACCCCGAGCACGACGCGCGCACCCGCGGCCTGCGCCGCCAACTGGTCGGAGACGGCCTGGACGCCCGCCTCGGGGACGGTCAGCCTCCCCAGGGCGAAGCTGCGCCACACCAGGTCGTTGACACGGCTGGAGGTGCCCAGGCCGGGGTCGAGGAAGACGCCGGTCAGGAAGGGCCGGACGAGCGTGTTCACGGCCCTCCTGCCGAGGCCGAGCCGCCGCAGGGCCGTGAGGGTGTCCGTCTCGGGGCGCTCCTTGAGGCGGGAGGCGGGCAGGAGCGCGTCCGCGGCCGCGGCCCGCAGCAGACGGACCAGGTCGGAGGGGCGCACCAGCGTTCCCGACAGCAGGGAGAGAGAGGAGAGGGCGCCCCCGAACGACGCCTCCAGCCGAACCAGGTTCCGGTCGGTGCGCACGGCCATCCCCTTGCGGAAGGACCGCAGGCGCAGCGCGTCGAGGTCCAGTCGGCGGCGGACGGCCGGGTAGGCGGTGTTGAGCACCTGGAAGCCGCGGTCGAGCACGTAGCCGTCCCGGACGGTGCTGCGGACGCGCCCTCCCACGGTCTCCTCGGCTTCCACGACGGTCACGTCGAGTCCCGACGCCGCGAGGTCGGCGGCGGCGACAAGACTGGCCACCCCTGCCCCCACGACGACGTCACAGCTCTGCGGCAGATCGGTCACCCGGCCAGCGTAGGCCTGTGCCCGTGCCCCGGCCCGGACGTCGGCCGGTGAGCCGCCGGAGTCTCCCGGGGAAACGCCCCCGTGCCCACGTCTCGGCGGCGGCGTCCGGACCGCATGCCGGGCGCTCGTATCCTCGGACCTGGACGATCACCGGCGGCGGGCGTGGCCGAGCCGCCGCCGGCCCCGGCCTCCATGAGAGCCACCGACGACGGTCACCGCGACCACCGACCTGGAGAGCGACGACGCGATGCTGGAGATGCTGCCCGGACTCGTCCGGATCTACGAGGAGTGGGCGGAGCGGTACCCCGACGTACAGCCGCTGACCGTCCAGTTCGCGGCGGACGGGGAGCCGAACGCCGGGCTCGACGGGGTGCTCGCCTACCCGCTGGACGGCCACTGGCTCCTGGTCGGCTTCGGCCTGACCGAGCTGGGGGAGAAGACCAGCGAGGAGGCCCGGGTGTCCGGGGCGGGCTTCGAGTTCACCTGCAGAGTCCCCCGCGAGGACGGCGACGAGGCCGTGCCCGCCTGGGTTCTCCGGGTCCTGCACGCCCTGGCCGCCCGGTTCCTCTCCGGCAGCGACCTGGACGTCGGTCACTGGATCGTCACCCCGGCACCCCTCGGCGGCGAGCCCGCCAACGGCGACATGACGTCCCTTGTCATCGTCCCGGACGTCGAGGTCCGCGCCATGGACACCCCGAACGGGATCGTCCTCTTCTTCCAGCTCGTCGGCTTGAAGTCCGAGGAGGGGGCCGCCGTCCAGGAGGCCGGGACCGCCGCCCCTCTCGTGGCCCTCCTGCGCGACCGGGACCCGAAGATGCTCACCGACCCCTCCCGGGACACCGTCCGGATCTGACCCGCGCGCCCCGGCGCCCCGGTGGGGCGGGGAGTACGGGGCACGGGGGACCGGCCGCTGTCGGGCCGTGTCCACCAGTCACCGCCCTGGGCCTCGGCAGGAAACGGGCCGCCTTCCGGGCGCGGGACCGGGTTTCCGGGGCCGGGTTCCCGCGGGGACGGCGGTACCCTTCGCGCTTCAGGGCGAAAGCGGAAAAACCTACATTCCCCGCCGTCGCCCCGCAATCCCCGCGACAGCGGCCGACCCGGGGCTGACCCGGAGCCGACCGCCGCTGTGGCCCGTCCGCGCCGGGCTCTTGCCGCCGGCGCGCACGGGCCACCTACCTACCCCTCGCGGGTCCGGTCGATGGCGGTGCCGATCTCGCCGACCCGGTCGGCCAGCAGCCCCATCGCTCCGATCGCCCTGGTCAGCGGGTCGTCGTCCGCCCCGCCCAGTGCACGGCCCCGACGGAACCCCTCCTTGACCTGCGCCCACCGGGCCTTCTGCTCGGGCGTCATCACCCCGCGCAGCTCCGCCAGCTTGAGGAGGTTGGCCTCCGCACCCGACGTGAGAGTCTGCGCCTCGCCCAGGTAGTGGTCGTCGATGACGGCCTCCACCTCCGCGTCGTTCATGACCGGCACGATCTTCTCCGCCAGCCGGTTCATGTTGCGGTACGACCCCTGCAACTGGAACGGCGGTTCGGTGCGCGCGTCCTCCGACTGCGCCGCCGACGCGATGTAGGCCCGGTTGTTGGCCATCACCACCTCCTGCACCCGCAGCAGCTTGCGCAGCACCGACACGATCCGGTCCACCTCGACCGCCGAGTACGGGTGCGAGAGCTGGTCCGTGCCCACCGAGTCGTCGCCCTGCGCCATCCGCACGAACCGGTACACGTCCTCCCTCTCACGGGTGGACAGCGGGGCCAGGGTCGGGTTGGAGGTGAGCGCGTTCTCGATGTAGCTCAGCGAGAACGTCTCCTCCTTGCCCGACAGCACGTCGCCCAGGTTGTACACGTCGGCGCGGTTGGCCAGCATGTCCGGGATCCTGAACCGCTTGCCCTGCTCGGTGTACGGGTTGCCGGCCATACAGACCGCGAACCGCTTCCCGCGCAGGTCGTAGGTCCGGGTCCTCCCGTTCCACACACCCTCCATACGCCTCTGGCCGTCGCACAGCGAGATGAACTTCTGGAGCAGCTCCGGGTTCGTGTGCTGGACGTCGTCCAGGTAGAGCATGGTGTTGGCGCCCATCTCCAGGGCGAACGAGATCTTCTCGACCTCCTGCCGCGACGTGGCGTCCGGCGCCTCCGCGGGATCGAGGGACGTCACCGCGTGCCCCAGGGCGGGGCCGTTCACCTTCACGAACACCAGACCCAGGCGGCTCGCCACGTACTCCATCAGCGTGGTCTTGCCGTAACCGGGCGGGGAGATGAGCAGCAGCAGGCCGCTCTGGTCGGTGCGCTTGTCGTCACCGGCGGCGCCCAGCTGCTTGGCCAGGTTGTCGCCGATGAGCGGCAGGTACGACTCGTCCAGCAGGCGGTTGCGGACGAACCCGCTCATCACCTTCGGGCGGTACTCCTCCAGGCGCAGGCGCTCCCGCTCCGCGGCCACCAGCGCGTTGCGGCGCCGCTGGAAGTCCCGGTACGCGGGCACCTCCTCCAACCGGAACCGGCGTGTGCGCGGCAGGATCTCGTCCAACCGCACCTCCAGGGACCGGTCGCGCACGCGCGGGTGGGACCCCAGCATCCCGCCGACCGTCTCCGCCACGGCGGCCGACGACTCGTACCGGTCCGCGGCGGCCCCGGTCATCTCGATCGCCGCCGCCTCCGGCAGGTCGCCCGGGTCCACCCCGTCCAGGGTGGCCGCGAACGCCTCCAACCACGCCGACACCAGCTGGTGCTGGGCCGCCAGGTTCCCGTCGAGCTTGCGCAGGTCCTCACCGAACGCCGCGCGCGTGGTCTCCTGGGTGCTGCCCAGAGCCCGGTGGAACCGGTCCAGCAGTGTCCGCGCGCCCGCACCGGTCACGAACCCGCGCTCGGTGGGGGAGTCCGCCGCGAGCTCCTCGAACAGGTACTCGCCCGCCAGTTCCAGGTCGGCGTCCTGGTGCAGCCCGCTGTCGGTCAGGAAGGCGTCCACGGCCGCCGCCAGCTCCGTGCGCAACCCGTCGATCGCCGCCGACCGTCGTGCCCCGAACACCGCACGGGCGCGGGCCAGCGACGCGGCCCGGACCTCCCACGCCGACCGCTGCTCCTTCCCCGCACCGAACGCCCAGAACAGCTGCGCCGCAGCCCGCGTCCCGCCCGGGTACCGGAGCAGGCCGGCGCCCGTGCGGAGCCGCAGCAGGGCGGACAGCACCTTCGCGGCGTCGTGGTCGTGCACGCCGCGCTCGTACCCCTCGTCGTACCGGGCCTCGGCGGCCTCGCGCACCACTCCTGACAGGCCGGGACCGTCCGGGGTCAGCGCCGCCTCGCGCAGCCGCTCCAGCGACAGCCCGTCCGCGCCCTCCTCGGCGGCGGCGAGGATCGACGCCGCCAGGAACTCGGCCCGGTACACGTCCGGGCTCTCGGAGACCAGCAGCCGGTCCCACAGGTGCCGGGTCCGGCCGAACGCCTCGTCGGTGACCGGCGCCCGAAAGTCCGTGCCGGTGATCGCCACCGACATCTCACCGCCGTGGGGGGTGAGCGTCAGGTCGATCGGCTGGGTGTTCACCGCGAAGCGGTGCCTGCCCAGCCGGATCGTCTCCCCGCCCGCGCCCCCCTCGAACAGGTCGGTGCGGTCCTGGAGGGCCCGGCCCGCCTCCTGCCGGGCGGCCGTGATCCGGCCGTCCAGCTCCTCCGCGCGCACGGTGTCGCCGAGCGCGCGCATCTCCTCGGAGGTGCGGCGCAACCGCGCCACCATGGCGTCCGACGCGAAGTAGGTGTTGATCTCCTCCAGGGTCGTCAGTGTCGCGACCCGCCGGTGCACCCCCTCCAACACGCGGGCGGCCGACGACGCCAGCCGGTCGGCCCGCCGCGACCGCTCGTCCACCAGCGCCTGCTTGCGGGTGGAGAACGCCTCGTACACGTCCTCGCGCTTGTCCGAGAGCTCCCCGAGGAAGTCGTCGAACTCCGCGAACCGCGACTCCAGGTTCTCCAGCTGGAGCATGATCCGCCCCAGCTGCTCGTCGCACCGCTCCGGGGAGTCGGCCGCCGCCAGCGCACCCGTGATGGCCTGCCCCAACAGGGCGAACTCGGCAGCGAACTCCGCCCGCCCCTCCAGGGCCAGCAGCTCCTTGCGCCGGGTCTGCAGCGTGGCGCGCGCCCGGTTGACCCCGGCCAGCACCTCGCTCACCCGCTCCAGGATGCGCGTGCGCACCTTGGCGTCGCCGATGTCCAGCGAGCCGACGACCTCGGTGACGACCTGGAGGCCCTCGGTCTGCTCGGCGATGCGCTCACCGACGGACGTGGCCGCGCTGACCGCGTCGATGGTCTCGGCGTCCGCCACGAGCCGGTCCACCTCGGAGTGGTACCCGGCGAACGCGTCGTCCTGCTCCAGGAACGCCACCGTCCTGCGGCCGACCGCCGTGATCTCCTCGCCGAGCCTGCCGTCCAGCGCGTCCAGGCCGTCGGTGTCCACGTAGCGCGTCTCGCGCAGTGTGGCGGCCTGCCCCTGGGCGCGGCGCAGCTCGGTCAGCCGCGCCACCCACCCCTCCGCCGACCTGGGGGCCTCGCCCCGGGCCGTGCGGATGAGCGAGGCGGCCCTGTCCTCGGCCTCCGCCAGGGACTCGGCGGCCTGCCGGGTGAGCGCCTGGACCGTCTCGAACTCCTCCAGCACCCGCCCGGCGGTGGTCCGCACCTCCGACAGCGGCGACGCCAGGTCGCCCAGCTCCTCCTCACCCAGCCAGTGGAACTGGTCGAACGCCCGGCGGCACGCGGCGATGAGCGCCTCGAACACCTCCGTCGAGGGCCGCATGTCGGTGGTCATCCGCGCCACCGACAGGGCCTCGGACACGCCCCTCACCAGCTCGGCGTTGCCGATCCGCTCCAGGGGGCCGGTCCCCACCGGCTGGGCCGCCGCGTACACGTCGGACACGTACGGGGTCTGCCACACCTGCATCGGGTGTACACGGGTCGGCTCACCCGAGTCGCTGCGGAACACCGTCATGGTGCCGTCGTCGAACAGCGAGTACCCGTGGCAGACGAGGGGGTTGGCGACCTCCTTGCGGATCGTGTTGTACGACAGCAGCAGGCTGCGGCCGTCCGCGCGCGAGTGGAAGACGTACAGCACGTCCTCGCCGTTGGGAGAGCGCACCACGCGCTCGAACTCCAGGTCGGTGACGTCGGTGTCGAACGTCCGCGCCACGCCGGTGGCCAGGTAGTAGCCGCCGGGGAAGATCAGCCCCTGGTCGTCGGGCAGCCGCTGGCACGACTGGCCGACACCGTCGAGGCGCTCGACCTCCTTGGTGCGCGTGTTGAAGACCAGGTGCCGCCACTCGGTCTCGTTGTACGGCAGGACGCGCAGAAGGATCAGCGCGCCCGCCCTGGCGTACGACACCGAGGCGTCGGCCAGGCTCTGGAGCGGTTCGTCGACCGGCTCGCTGTAGACGCCCTCGCCGACCTCGGTGTTGTTCTCGACCTTGATGGTGAGGTCGCCGCCCACGGTCTCCACGAACAGCTCGTCGAGGATCGAGATGTGGGGGTGGCGACCCTGCACGTGGTCCTCGCGGGTGGTCTCCACCCACGTGAAGTCGTGCGACGGCGGGAACACGTGGTCGCGTTCGCCCCGGTCGTCGAGGTAGGCGATCTCACCGGTCGGCTGCACCGACCACCGCAGCACGCGCACGTCCTCGGTGCGCGGACCGGTCTGGAACACGGCCAGCAGCCGGTCCTCGATCCGTCGCAGCTGGAGCAGATGGGCGTCGCGGTAGTAGCGGTAGAGCTTCGCGAAGTCCTGCTGGAACGCCTCGTCGGAGATCAACCCGGGCACGGCGTCCCCGGCGGCGGCGAACGTGAACCCGTCGCCGCCGTGCTCGTACCGGTGCAGCGAGAACACGTCGGCGACGTGCGTCTCCCGCTGCATGCCGATGAAGACGTTGTAGCCGAACAGGATCATGCCCTCGGCACCCGAGCCGACGGAGCTGCCCACGCTGACGATGTCCCGGGGCACGCAGTTGTGCTCGGTGCGGATGCGCTCGGTGCCGAGCAGTGTCATCTCGGTGCCGCCGAACACCTCCAGACGGCGGGCGTTGAGCTCCTCGGTCCGCCGGGCCAGCTCACCGGACTGCTCGCGCAGCCGGGCGCGGAGCACCTCGTAGGTGCCCGCGTCCAGCGACTGCGCGTCAGCGGCGTCCGGCCCGGTGCCTGAGTTCTCCTGGGACTGGGCCTCGGTCACGGAGGACTACCTCACTGCTTGGAGTTGGCGAGAGCGGAGGCGGGAAGCTGGTCCACCCCGAGGGAGCGGGCGGTGCCGAGCAGGCCGTTGAGCTTGTCGACCTGCGGACCCCCGGAGCCGATCAGCTTGAGCAGCAGGGCGGACACGGTGAGGTTCTTGACGTCCGCGGTGTCGACCGACGCCAGCACCTTGCGGATGTCCCCGCCGAAGTCGCCCTCGCCGTTCAACCAACCCGAGCCCAGGGCCTGGACGGTGCTGGAGTTGTTGACGAACCCGTCGACCGACCTGCCCAGGCCGATGGCCCCGACCATGCGGTCGAAGAACGCCCCGTCACCGCCGACGATGTTGATGTCGGCGTTCTCCAGGCCGGTGGCCAGGACGGTGGCCTGGGCCTCGGCGACCTCGCGCTGGACGTTGATCCCCGCCAGGCGCACCTCCTTCTCGGCCTCCAGGCGCAGGCGGTACTCCTCGTGCTCGCGGCTGACCTGGTCCAGGGCGGCCATCGCCTCGGCCTTGTCGGTGAGGCCGGCGGCCTCGGCGCGCAGCTTCTGCTCGATGGCCTCGGCCTCGGCCTGCGCCTTCTCGCGGGCGACGACGGCCTCGGCGCGGCCGACCTTCTCGATGGCCTCGGCGTCCTGGTGGCGGACCTGCACCTCGGCCAGGCCCGCGGCGGCGGCCTCGGCCTGGGTGCCCTCGGCCAGGCGGATCTTGGCGCGGGTGTCCAGCTCGGCGGCCTGCTGGCGGGCCTCGGCGAGGGTGAGCTCCTCGGCGGCGCGGTGCTTGGACGCGGCCTCCGCGGCCTCGGCGGCCTTGATGTCCTTGACCAGGTTCTCCTGGGCCTCGGCCTCGGCGTGGATGATGACGGCCTGGCGCTGGCGCTCCGCCTCCTCGACGGCGCGCAGGCGCTTGATGGCCTCCTCCTGCTCGGCCACGGTGCGGTCCACGGCGATCCGCTCGCGGACGACCTCGGCGACCTCGCGGCGCTCGGCCTCGACCTCCTTGTCCTTGGAGATGCGGCTCAGCTCGGTCTCGCGCTCGCGCCCGATGACCTCCAGCATGCGGTCCTTCTCGATGCGCTCGCTCTCGATGGCGATGACGCGCTCGCGGTTCTTCTCGGCGACCGCGATCTCACGCTGCTGGTTCTGGGTCTGGACGCCCAGCGCCTCGTAGGTGCGGATGTTCGCCGTCTCGGCCTTCAGACGCTCCTCGGCCTGCACGCGGGCGGTCTCGGCCTCCTCACGGGCACGGATGATCTCGATCTCGCGCTTGGCCTTGGCGGTGGCCTCCTCGCGGCGCTTCTCCAGCTCGGCGAGGGTCTCGGCGGTCTCGGTGTTCTGCCGGTCGAGTTCCTTCTTGCGGTCGTTCTCGAACTCGTTGGTGCGCTTGTGCTCCTTGGCGGTGCGCTCCGTGATCTTGGAGATGCCCTGCGCGTCGAGGATGTTGTTGCTGTCGTGCTGGTGCAGCGGCGTCTGCTCCAGCTCGTCGATGGCGACGTCCTCCAGGCTGTAGCCGTTGAGGTCGGTGCCGATCAGGGAGACGATCGCGTGGCGGAACTGCTCGCGGTGGGTGAACAGCTCCTCGAAGTCGAACTGCTTGCCGACGGTCTTGAGCGCCTCGGAGAACTTGGAGTTGAACAGCTCCTGGAGCGTGTCCTGGTCACTGGCGCGTGCGGTGCCGATCGACTTGGCGACCTTCTTGACGTCCTCGGCGGTCTCGTTGACCCGGACGTAGAAGTACACCTTGATGTCCGCGCGGATGTTGTCCTTGCAGGTGAGCCCCTCCCGCCCGCGCCGGTCGAGGGTCAGCGTCTTGAGGGAGATGTCCATGATCTCGGCCTTGTGCAGGACCGGGAGGACGATCGCGCCGGTGAAGGTGACGTGGACGTCGCGCACCTTGGAGATGATCAGGGCCTTGCCCTGCTCGACCTTGCGGAAGAGGCGCGTGACCATCAGCAGCAGGGCGAGGAGGACGACGAGGCCGACGGCCACGGCGACACCGACGGTGAGGAAGGCCGCGTCCGCCGCCTCCTGGCCGTTCGTGGTAGCACTCAGCAACACGTGGGGGTCTCTTTCCGCGAGTGGCGTACGGGGGAAGCGGGGGCTTCGGGGGCGTGGCGGCTGCGGGTGGCCGCCCCGGAGAAGTGCGCTCGTCATGGTGGGACGCGGGCCCACCCGAAACGGTTCCGCTTCGTCCCAGGCGGGTCGGGCCCGACCGCTTCGCCCCGTCCCGGCCGACCCGCTGACACGGCCCGGCCCCGACGGCGCGCGGGCCGGGGTCCAGGGCCGGCCGACTCAGGACTGGCCGGGGTCCAGCGCAGCGTCGAAGTGGGTGACGAGGAAGACGTCGTTCTCCGAGCTGTGGTCGAAGATCAGGGCGGTGCTGCCCAGGGGCAGGACCTCGCCGCCGGTGGTGCGCACCGGGATGGAGATCGACGCGCCGCCCGCGGTGGTGATCTCGGCCTGGCCGAAGGACTCGTCGGCCTCACCGATGCGGATCACGCAGGTGCGTCCGACCAGCTCGTGCTTGGACCCGCTGGTGCGTTGGGGGATGAACCGCTGTACCGACATCACCAGCCCGCTGGTGACCGCCCACGCGGCGACGAGCGCGATCAGCAGGACCACGGCGCCGAGCGCCAGCAGCAGGGGGGTGGAGGTGGTGTTCAGGAGGTTGCTCATGATGCCTCCCATCATGCTCACGAACCAGGCGACGCAGACGAGCATGGTGAGCGTGACCGTGACCGGGACGCCCGCCCGTCGCCCGCCACCGCCCGTGGGGCGCTGCGCGCGGGACGGGCCACCGCCCTCAACGGACGCCTTCGGCGCGGTCCCTCCCAGCCCGACCCTGCCCATGACGGCGCTGAGGCCCATGGCGTCGCCGTCGGCGTCCACGCCGTCGAGGAGGTCCAGGTCGGCGGCGCCGATCACGACGAACAGCCAGTAGAGGGCGGCCACGATCAGCAGCGGGGTGAACAGCACCGTCGGAAAGCCGAAGGCGGTGTCCAAGAACAAGCCCATCCGAACCGCCCCCTCGCTCCGCGACCGCCGCCCGGCGCGACCGTGCCGGAACTCTACCGAACGGCCCAGGTCGGGCCCGAGGCGGCCACCGGGATGACCGGTTGTGGCCACGTACGGGCGTGGGGGTGCTCCCGTGCACGGCCCGATCGCCCGCACGCCGGGTCGGCGGTCCGGTCGGGGCTCCCCGGAAAAGTTCCGAAGAAAGTTCGGCCGTCGTGTCGATCCTGCGCCGTTCCGTTCGACGTGTAGACGAGAGCGGGGGAGAGAGGCTCCCCCTTCACACGGAAGGCGAACACCATGCGCTACATGATGTCGATCATGTCCGACCCGCAGGCCGAGGCGAACACCGAGATGACGCCGGAGATCTTCGAGGCGATGGCCGCCTACAACGAGGAGCTGGTCAAGGCCGGGGTCCTGCTCGCCGGTGACGGCCTGGCCCCCTCCGCGGAGGCGACCCGGGTCACCTTCTCCAACGGGCGCTCGACCGTCACGGACGGCCCCTTCGCCGAGGCCAAGGAGTTCATCGCCGGTTACTGGATCATCCAGGTGTCCTCGCCCGAGGAGGCCGTGGAGTGGGCCAGGCGCTGCCCGCACCCGGCGGAGGGCGACACCACCGAGATGAGCCTGGTGCTGCGCCGCATCATGGACACCGACGACTTCGGCGACGAGATGCCCGAGGAGCTCAAGGAGCGCGAGCGCGAGCTGCGCGCCCACAACGAGCACGAGGCCTGAACGGCCGGCCCGTCCCGGCTTGCGGTGGTGTGGCTGACGGTGCTGTCATTGTTCCGTGAGCCACACCGACGCAACCCGCGCGGTCGAGGCGGTCTGGCGCATCGAGTCGGCCCGCCTCGTCGCCGCGCTCACCCGGATGGTCGGCGACATCGGCCTCGCCGAGGAGTTCGCCCAGGACGCCCTGGTGAGCGCCCTGGAGAAGTGGCCCGGCGAGGGGGTGCCCGACAACCCCGGCGCCTGGCTGACCACCGTCGCCAAACGGCGCATGCTCGACCGCTGGCGCCGCGACGAGCGCTTCCAGAAGCGGATGGCCGACCTGGGCCGCGACATCGCCGAACACGACGGGCAGGCCGAGTTCGCCGCCGTCCTGGAGGAGGACTACGGCGACGACCTCCTCAAGCTGATGTTCGTGTGCTGCCACCCGGTGCTCTCCACCGAGGCGCGCGTCGCGCTCACCCTCCGCCTGCTCGGCGGGCTCACCACGGAGGAGATCGCCCGCGCGTTTTTGGTGTCGGAGTCCACCGTCGCCCAACGCGTCGTGCGCGCCAAGCGCACGCTCGCCGACAGGCGGGTGCCCTTCGAGGTGCCGGTCGGCGAGGACCGCGACGCCCGCCTCACCTCCGTCCTGGAGGTCGTCTACCTGGTGTTCAACGAGGGCTACACCGCCACCTCCGGGGGCGACTGGATACGCCCCGAGCTGTGCGAGGAGGCCATGCGCCTGGGAAGGGTGCTCGCCGCGCTGCTGCCCCGGGAACGCGAGGTGCACGGACTGGTCGCGCTGATGGAGCTGCACGCGTCCCGGTTTCGGGCCAGGGTCGGCCCGGGCGGCGAGCCCGTCCCGCTGGCGGACCAGGACCGCACCCGCTGGGACCGCAGGCTCGTGACTCGGGGGTTGCGGGCGCTGCGGCACGCGCTGTCGCCGGACCCGTCCGAGCCGCGCGGCCCCTACGCGCTCCAGGCGGCCATCGCGGCCAAGCACACCCAGGCCGCGGACGTGGAGGACACCGACTGGGCGGGCATCGCCGGACTGTACCTGGCCCTGGTCGGGGTCACCGGATCGCCGGTGGTGGAGCTGAACCGGGCCGTGGCGGTCTCGATGGCCGACGGGCCGGGGCCGGCCCTGGACATCGTGGACTCCCTGCGCGACGCCGGGGTCCTGGACGGGTACCACCTGCTGCCCGCCGTGCGCGGTGACCTGCTGCTGCGCCTGGACCGCCCCGGGGAGGCGCGCGAGGAGTTCGGGCGCGCCGCGGACCTCACCCTCAACGAGCGCGAGCGCTCGTTGCTCCTGGAGCGCGTCCGCGGCTGCGCCGGGGGCTGAGGGTTCCGGTCCGGGGCCTCGGAGCGTTCCCGCCGGAACGATCCGCGCCGGTTGTCGGCCGGTGATGTCGGCGACGAGGTCGGAGCCTTCCTGACACGGAGCCGGGCGGGAAACGCCCCCGTGTCAGGTCCGCGCACGGTTCTGCCCTGAGCAGGCAGCCCTGGCGGGTCGGTTCCGGAACCGGCAGACTCCCGGCCATGAGACTTCTCGTGCTGGGCGGTACCGAGTTCGTGGGACGAGCCGTGGTGGAGGACGCGCTGGGGCGCGGGTGGGACACCACCGTGTTCCACCGGGGGACCCGGCCCGCCCCGGAGGGCGCGACCGTGCTGCACGGCGACCGACTGGCCGGGAACGGGCTCGCCGAGCTGGGGACGGGCGAGTGGGACGCCGTCGTCGACACCTGGTCCGCGGCCCCCAGCGCGGTGGCCGCCACCGCGAACCTGCTCGCCGACCGTGTCGGCCACTACGCCTACGTCTCCAGCTGCTCCGTCTACACCTACCCCTCCCCGCCGGGCTCCGACGAGGACTGGCCGGTGGTGGAGGGGGCTCCGGACGCCGGCGCCACCGAGTACGCGAACGACAAACGGGGCGGCGAACTGGCCGCCGAGCGGGTCTTCGGCGACCGGGCTCTGTCCGTGCGGGCGGGCCTCATCCTCGGCCCGTACGAGAACATCGGCCGACTGCCCTGGTGGCTGAACCGGATCGCCCGGGGCGGCCCGGTCCTGGCGCCCGGCCCCCGCGACCTGCCGCTGCAGTACGTGGACGCGCGCGACCTCGCCGCCTGGACCCTGGACGCGGTCGGAAAGGGGCTGGGCGGCCCCCACAACCTGGTGAGCCCCGCGGGGCACACGACGATGGAGGGGCTTCTGGACGCCTGCGCCGCAGCCACGGGCTCCGACGCCGAGTTCCGGTGGACCGACCCCGGGACCGTCGTGGACGCGGGCATCCGGCCGTGGACGGACCTGCCGGTCTGGTTGCCGCCGGGCGAGATGCACGAGTCCATGCACGGTGCCGGCGTCGCCAGGGCGCTCGCGGCCGGACTGAGCTGCCGCCCGGTGGCGGAGACCGTCGCCGACACCTGGGAGTGGCTGCTGTCCGTGGGCGGTGCGGCCCCCCAGCGGCCGGACCGCCCGACGGTGGGGCTGGACCCCGAGGTGGAGGCACGGGTCCTCGCCGCCGGGTGATCCGCGGCCCGCGTGCGCCGTGCGCGGACGGCCCCGAAGGAGGCGAGACCGCGCACGAAGCTGTTCTGTGCCTTCCGGAACAAGCGTGTAGCACGGTGAGACACGGCGAGCTACGATGAGGTGATGAAGACCATCACTCAGCGCGAGTTCCGCAACAACGCGGCTTCCGTCATGGACCAGGTCGAAGCCGGGGAGACGTTCCACGTCACTCGCAACGGGGTCGAGGTGGCCGAGGTCAGTCCGATCGCACGCCGCCGCCGACTCAGCGCGGAGGAACTGGTGGAGCGTCACCGCAGGCTCCCCCATGTGGACTACACGCGGATGCGTGAGGAAGCCGATGACCTGTTCGGTGGCGGGGACCGCGTCGGGGACGACGAGCGTGGTTGAGCGGCCTGAGAACGGGGTGCTCGACACGTGCGTCTTCGTCGACCTCGGCAAGCTCGATCCCGACCTGCTCCCCAGGTTCCCCGACATCACCTCCGTCACGGTGGCCGAACTCCACCAGGGCGTGGCGATGGCGAAGGATCCGGTGAGCAGAGCCCAGCGCGCGGAGAAGCTGCAGTCCGCAGCGGTGGACTTCCTTCCCCTCCCGTTCGACGGTGAGGCGGCAGTCCGATACGGAACCCTGGTCGCCCTCACCCTTGCGGCGAACCGTAGCCCCAAGCCGCGCCGCTTGGACCTGATGATCGCCGCAGTCGCCTCGGTGCAGGGGCTTCCCCTGTACACGCGCAACGCCGACGATTTCGTCGGCCTCGACAGCGCGGTACGGATCGTCACCGTGTGACTGGGCTGCTCGGGCACGGGCCCGGTTCCGGCCTCTCGCCCCATCCGCCCCGCCCCCGTCCGGGGACGGGGCGATCACCCCCGCCGGTGCCCCTAGGAGACGGGCACGTCGGCCTTGCGCACGGTCACCCGCAGCTTGTCCGACACGTCTTCCACGTCCACGACCGCCGTGTCCCCCTCGGACAGCGAGCCCGACAACAGCTCCCGCGCCAGCGGGTCGCCGATGGTGGACTGCACCAGACGGCGCAGCGGACGCGCGCCGTAGTTCGGGTCGAAGCCCGTCAGGGCGAGCCACTCCCGGGCGCCCGGGGTGACGTCCAGGCCGAGCCGCCGGTCGGCCAGGCGGCCGGCCAGCTTGTCCACCTGGAGGTCCACGATCTGTGTCAGCTCCGCCGTGGACAGGGCGTCGAACATGATCACGTCGTCCAACCGGTTCAGGAACTCCGGCTTGAACGTCGCCCGCACCACGTCCATGACGCGGTCCCGGCGCACCGACTCCTCCAACGACTGGTCCACCAGGAACGGCGATCCCAGGTTGGAGGTGAGGATCAGGATGGTGTTGCGGAAGTCGACCTGGCGTCCCTGCCCGTCGGTCAGGCGGCCGTCGTCCAGCACCTGGAGCAGGGTGTCGAACACCTCCGGGTGCCCCTTCTCCACCTCGTCCAGCAGCACCACCGTGTACGGGCGCCGGCGCACCGCCTCGGTCAGCTGGCCGCCCTCCTCGTACCCCACGTACCCGGGGGGCGCCCCGACCAGGCGGGACACGGAGTGCTTCTCGGAGTACTCGCTCATGTCGATGCGCACGATCGCGCGCTCGTCGTCGAACAGGAACTCCGCCAGCGCCTTGGCCAACTCGGTCTTTCCGACACCGGTCGGGCCGAGGAACAGGAACGAACCCGTCGGCCGGTCCGGGTCGGAGATCCCCGCCCGCGCCCGGCGCACCGCGTCCGACACCGCCACGACGGCGTCCCTCTGGCCGATGATCCGCGAACCCAGTTCGTCCTCCATGCGCAGCAGCTTGGAGGTCTCGCCCTCCATCAGCCGCCCCACCGGGATACCGGTCCACGCGGACACCACGTCGGCGACCTCGTCGGCCCCGACCTCGTCCTTGACCATGCTGTCGCCGTCTTGGGGGGCGGCGCTCTCCTCGGCCTTGGACGCCTCCTCGACCTGCTTCTCCAGTTCGGGGATGTCCCCGTACATGAGCCGGGACGCCTCTCCGAAGTCGCCCTCGCGCTGCGCCAGCTCCGCCCGGGTGCGCAGGTCGTCCAGCTGGCCCTTGAGCTCGCCGACCCGGTTCAGACCGGCCTTCTCCTGCTCCCACCGGGCCACGAGGCCGGTGAGCTGCTCCTGGGTGTCGGCCAGGTCGGCGCGGAGCCGCTCCAGCCGCTGGACGCTGGCCGGGTCGGACTCCTTCTCCAGCGCCATCTCCTCCATCTTGAGGCGGTCGACGGTGCGCTTGAGCTCGTCGATCTCCACCGGGCTGGAGTCGATCTCCATGCGCAGCCGCGACGCGGCCTCGTCGATGAGGTCGATGGCCTTGTCGGGCAGGAACCGGGCGGTGATGTAGCGGTCGGACAGGGTCGCCGCGGCCACCAGCGCCGCGTCGGCGATCTGGACCTTGTGGTGTGCCTCGTAGCGGCCCTTGAGCCCGCGCAGGATCGCGATCGTGTCGCCCGCCGAAGGCTCCCCCACCATGACCTGCTGGAACCGCCGTTCGAGGGCGGGGTCCTTCTCGATCTTCTCCCGGTACTCGTCCAGGGTGGTCGCGCCGACCATGCGCAGCTCGCCGCGTGCCAGCATGGGCTTGAGCATGTTGCCCGCGTCCATGGCGCCCTCGGCGGCGCCCGCGCCGACCATGGTGTGCAGCTCGTCGATGAAGGTGATGACCTGGCCCTCGGACGCCTTGATCTCGGAGAGCACCGACTTGAGCCGCTCCTCGAACTCGCCCCGGTACTTGGCGCCCGCCACCATCGCGGACAGGTCCAGGCTGACCAGGCGCTTGCCGACCAGGGACTGCGGCACGTCACCGGCCACGATGCGCTGGGCGAGCCCCTCGACGACGGCGGTCTTGCCCACGCCGGGCTCACCGATGAGCACGGGGTTGTTCTTGGTCCGGCGGCTGAGCACCTGGATGACCCGGCGGATCTCCCCGTCGCGGCCGATGACCGGGTCGACCTTGCCCTCGCGGGCGCGCTCGGTGAGGTCGACGCCGAACTTCTCCAGCGCCTTGTAGGTGTCCTCGGGGTTCTCGGTGGTGATCTTCCCCGTTCCGCGCACCCGCTCGAACGCCTCCAGGAGGGCGTCGGGTGTCGCCCCCGTCTCGGTGAGCAGACGGGCGGCCTCGCCGCCGTCGGTGGCCAGACCCACCAGCAGGTGCTCGGTGGAGACGTACTCGTCCTCCATCTGCTGGGCGCGCTGCGCCGCCGTGTTGATGGAGACGATCAACTGCCGCGACGAGCTGGGCGAGCTGACCGTGGAACCCGCGGCCTTGGGGAGGGCGCCGACGGCCGCCTCGACCTTGTCCTTGAGGGAGTCGGGGCTGGCGCCGACCTCCTTGAGCAGCGGCCGGGTGATCCCCTCGGGCTGGTCCAGGAGGGCCGCCAGCAGGTGCGTGGGCTCCGTCTGCGGGCTGCCGTCCGTGGTGGCGCGGCGGATGGCCACCGACAGAGCCTCCTGGCTCTTCTGGGTGAGCTTGTAGTTCATGTGCGGTGACTCCTCGAAAAAATCATGTCACACAGTGTGATGTTCGATGGCCGACCGTTGCCCGTGACACCGGAGTGGAGGCCCGTCAGCCCCGCCCGTCCTCCGGACGGCCCCTCTTCGGACGGCCCCTCTCCGGACCGCCGGACCCGGTTCCGCGCTGCGGGCCGTCCTGGCCCCCGCCCTGCCCGGGAATCCCCGGGCCGGGTCCGCCCTGGCCGGGCTTCCCCTGCTGACCGGGAGCGTTCGGCCCGGTGTCCCGGGGCTCCTCGTCGCTTCCCGCGCTGCCGAAGGGCTCAGCCGTGTTGAAGATGGTCACACGGGTACGGCGCACCAGTTCGCCGCGGACCGCGGGCCCCGTCTCGGGCCTGCCCCGCCTGGACACCGCCCGCCGGGCCGCCTCCAGCTCGTTCGCCACGTGAAAGATCTGCTCGCGCAGCTGCTCGACCTCGCGCTGCAACTCCAGGATCCGCTTGATCCCGGCGAGGTTGATGCCCTCCTCCTGGGACAGCCGCTGCACCTCGCGCAGCGTCTGCACGTCGCGCATCGAGTAGCGGCGCCCCCGGCCCGACGCCCGACCGGGGGAGACGATCCCCAGCCGGTCGTACTGCCTCAGGGTCTGCGGGTGCATCCCCGCGAGTTCGGCGGCCACCGAGATCACGTAGACCGGGGCGTCAGCGCCGAAGGAGCCGTTCACGTTGTTCACGCACCCTTCGCCCGCGCCTCAAGCCCGTCACGCGGGTCGTAGTCGGACGTCGCCGCGCGGAACTTCTCCAGGGCCTCTCGCGCGTCACCGCTGAGCGTCTTGGGCACCGCGACCTCGACCGTGACGACCATGTCGCCGGCGGTGCCGTCCTTGCGGGTCGCGCCCTTGCCGCGCACCCGCAGCTTGTGGCCGTTCTGTGTACCCGGCGGAATCTTCACGGTCACCGGAAAGCCGTTGAGCGTTGGGATGCGGACGTCCGCGCCGAGCACCGCCTCGGGAAAGCTCACCGGCACGGTGATCGTCACGTTGTCGCCGCTCCTGCCGAACACCGGGTGCTCCTTCACGTGGACGACGACGTAGAGGTCGCCCGCCGGACCGCCGTTCTCACCCGGCGCGCCCTTGCCCTTGATCCTGATTCGCTGTCCGTCGGACACCCCGCCCGGGATGCGGGTCTGGATGGTGCGGGTGCTCTTGCCGCGCCCACTGCCGTTGCAGGTGGCGCAGGGGTCGTCCACGACCAGGCCGCGGCCCTTGCACTCGCTGCACGGCTCGGACAGCGAGAAGCCGCCCAGGTTGGTGTTCTCGTGCCCGGTGCCGGAACACTTCGGGCACATCCGCGGGGCAGTACCGAGTTTGGCGCCCGTGCCCTTGCAGGTGGGGCACGGCTCCTCGCTGGTCAGCTGGAAGGACCGTGTGACCCCGTCGGCGGCCTCGCGGAAGCTCAGGTTCGTCTCGGTCTCGACGTCGGCGCCGCGCCGGCTGCGGGTACCCCCGCCGCCCCGGCCGCGGTTGCCGAACAGGCCGCCGAAGATGTCGCTCAGGCGCTCACCGCCCGCGCCGCCACCGCTCCCGGGGGAGCCCTGGCCGAACAGGTCGCCCATGTCGAACCCACCGGGCCCGGTGCCGCCACCCGGGCGGTACGACCCGCCGAACAGGGAACGCGCCTCGTCGTACTCCTTGCGGCGCTTGTCGTCCGACAGGACGTTGTACGCCTCGGAGACCTCCTTGAAGCGGTCCTCGGCCTTGGGGTCGTCGGTGTTCGCGTCGGGGTGGCTCTCCCGGGCCAGCTTGCGGTAGGACTGCTTGATCTCGTCCTTCGAGGCGGTCTTTGAGACTCCCAGGACCTTGTAGTAGTCCTTCTCCAGGTAGTCCTTGGTGCTCATCGACTGGTGCCTTCTCCCCGCTGGTGCCGGTTGCGTCCGATGGTTCCACGTGACCCCGGCCCGCCACGGGCCGGGGTCCGCCTCCGGCCGTGGCCGCCGCTCGCGCGGAGGTCACGGCCGGAGCGTCACGGGCGTGCCCGCTACTTGCCGTTCTCCTCGCGACCGGGCTCGGCCGCGGCGTCGGCCTCGTCCGTTCCGGGGGCCCCGTTGTTCTCGGCGGACTCGGCCGGAGCCTCGCCGCCGCCGTCCACCGGGTCCCCGACGACCACGCGGGCCGGACGGAGGATCCTCTCACCGATGCGGTACCCCGGCTGGAAGACCTCGATCACCGACTGTACGGAGATGTTGGGGACCGGCACCAGGGTGAGTGCCTCGTGGATGGTCGGGTCGAACTCGTCGCCCTGGTCCGCGAAGCGCTCCAGGCCCAGCTTGGTGACGGAGGCCTCCAGGGCCTCACCCACCGCCTTGAACCCGCCGTTGAGCTCGTCGTGGCCCCGAGCGCGGCCGATGTCGTCCAGGATCGGCAGGAGTTCGCCGAGGACCTGGGCGGTGGCCATCTCGCGGACCGCCACGCGGTCGCGCTCGACGCGCTTGCGGTAGTTGGCGTACTCCGCCTGCACGCGCTTGATGTCGTTGGTCAGCTCGATGACCCGCTCGTCCGCGTTGATCGCGTCCGTGACCACGGATTCCGGTGTGTCCGGAATCTCGGGGAAGTCCTCCAGCTCGGCCTCGACGACGTCCTCATCGGAGTCGTCCGGCCCGCCGGCGGCCTCCCCGGAGGCGGTGGCCCCCTTGGGCTCCCGGACCTCACCGGTCTCGGGGTCGATCCGGCGGTTGTCGCGGATCACCGGCCCCTGCTTCTCGTCACCGTCACCGGTGCCGGGGTTGTTCTTGTCCGACGGCTCCATGTCCGACGCGCCCTCCTTCCTCGGCTCGACCTGGGACTCAGGACTGCTGGTTGCCCTTGCCGTTGTCCTCGTCGACGATCTCGGCGTCCACGACGTCGGTGTCGTCGGCGGTCTCCGAGGCGGACGGGCCGGCCTCACCGTCGGCGCCGCCCTGCTGGCCCTGGCTGTAGATCGCGGAACCGATCTTCTGGCTGGCCAGCGCGACCTTCTCGCTCGCCGAGCGGATGGCCTCGACGTCGGTGCCCTCAAGGGCGGTCTTGAGCTCGGCCACCGCGGCCTCGGTCTCGGACCGCACGTCCGCCGGGATCTTGTCCTCGTTGTCCTTGATGACCTTCTCGGTCTGGTAGACGAGGGACTCGGCGTTGTTGCGGACCTCGGCCTCCTCGCGGCGCTTGCGGTCCTCCTCCGCGTACTGCTCGGCGTCGCGGACCATCTTGTCGATGTCGTCCTTGGACATCGCGGAGCCGCCGGAGATGGTGACGGACTGCTCGCGGCCGGTGCCCAGGTCCTTCGCGGTGACGCTGACGATGCCGTTGGCGTCGATGTCGAAGGCGACCTCGATCTGCGGGACGCCGCGCGGGGCCGGGGGCAGACCGGTCAGGTCGAAGACGCCCAGCTTCTTGTTGTACTGGGCGATGTCGCGCTCGCCCTGGTACACCTGGATCTGCACGGACGGCTGGTTGTCGTCGGCCGTCGTGAAGATCTCGGAGCGCTTGGTCGGGATGGTCGTGTTGCGCTCGATGAGCTTGGTGAACACGCCGCCCTTGGTCTCGATGCCCAGCGACAGCGGGGTGACGTCCAGCAGCAGGACGTCCTTGACCTCGCCCTTGAGCACACCGGCCTGGAGCGCGGCGCCGATGGCCACGACCTCGTCCGGGTTGACGCCCTTGTTGGGCTCCTTGCCGCCGGTCATCTCCTTGACCAGGCCGGCGATGGCGGGCATACGCGTCGAGCCACCGACCAGGACCACGTGGTCGATCTGGTCGACGCTGATTCCGGCGTCCTTGATGACCTGCTGGAACGGGGTCTTGGTCCGCTCGACCAGGTCGGAGGTCAGGCGCTGGAACTCGGCGCGGGAGAGCTTCTCGTCCAGGTGCAGCGGGCCCTCGGCCGAGGCCGTGATGTAGGGCAGGTTGATGCCCGACTCGCTGGAGCTGGAGAGCTCGATCTTGGCCTTCTCCGCGGCCTCGCGCAGGCGCTGCAGGGCCATCTTGTCCTTGGACAGGTCCACGCCGTTGGAGTTCTTGAAGCGCTCGACCAGCCAGTTGACGATCGCCTGGTCCCAGTCGTCGCCGCCGAGGTGGTTGTCGCCGTTGGTCGCCTTGACCTCCACGACGCCGTCACCGACCTCCAGGAGGGAGACGTCGAAGGTGCCGCCGCCGAGGTCGTACACCAGGATGGTCGCCTCCTCCTCCTTCTCCAGGTGGTAGGCGAGGGCGGCCGAGGTCGGCTCGTTGATGATGCGCAGGACGTTGAGGCCCGCGATCGTGCCGGCCTCCTTGGTGGCCTGGCGCTGGGAGTCGCTGAAGTAGGCGGGGACGGTGATGACCGCGTCGGCCACGTCCTCGCCCAGGTAGGCCTCGGCGTCGCGCTTGAGTTTTTGGAGCACGAAGGCGCTGATCTGCTGGGGGTTGAAGGTCTTGTCGTCGATCTTCACCGTCCAGTCCGTGCCGATGTGGCGCTTCACCGAGCGGATGGTGCGGTCGACGTTGGTGACGGCCTGGCGCTTGGCCACCTCACCGACGAGAACCTCACCGTTCTTCGCGAAGGCGACAACGGACGGGGTGGTGCGGGAACCCTCGGCGTTGGCGATGACCGTCGGCTCGCCGCCCTCCAGGACCGCGACACACGAGTTCGTCGTACCGAGGTCGATTCCGACCGCACGAGCCATAGTTGCTTCCTCCGTCAAAGTTGAGTCGTTCAGACGTAAGTTTGCTTCGTCGAGTGGAAGCTGTCAAGTCAGTTGAGTCGACCAGACTCAAGTTACTTCCTACGCCCTGACAACGGCCGACCAGGTCGGGACGTTCCCGACCTGGGCACTCTTCACGAGGGAAATGGGCGAACCCCGGGACAACTCGGGGACTTCCTTGACCCGGAAACCAGGGGAGGCCGGGGTTCTCCAGGGGTCCCCCGGGGTGCCCGCGCCGGTTTTCCACAGCCCCCGGCTTCCGGTTGCCCCCGTCTCCCCGGTGCCCCAACCTGGGATCGGGGTTGATCTCTGGTGGTCCCACCGATGCCCCGGGGCGTCCCCCGGTGGCCGCGGTCCGCTACATATAGGGGGACGTGCGGTGTGTCCGGAGTCAACCCGGGTGTACCCGCGTGGTTCTGTAGCGCTGACGCCCGCCGGCGTCGGTGCGCGTGCGGAGGCCGGGGCCCGCAGCCCGCTCCGCACGCCGCTGTGGCGGGGTTCCCGTCGGAACCCCGTTCGGTGGTGGGGTGATCCGGTGGCGGCCGCGCGATTACCCGCTAGTAACATAAGTTCAGACCGCCGGTGTGTGGCGCACCGGCCGAAGAGAAGCAGGATGGGAGGCCTCCGGCGATGCATCCTCTGTACTTGACGCTGGGCATCATCACCTCGGTCTTCGCCGTGGTCGCGTTCACCTTGTTCGGTCTGGCCATCCGCCAGATCGTGCGAACCGTGGGTGTGGGCCGTGCGGTGGAGCCGGAGCGCAAGGGGCCGTTCGGACAACGGCTCACCATGGCGGTCATCGAGATCCTCGGGCACGGGCGCATGCTCAAGCGGCCCTGGATCGGTGTCGCGCACTGGTTCGTGATGGTCTCGTTCCCGCTGCTCGCCTTCACGGTCGTGGAAGCGCAGGGCGAGGTCTTCGACCCGCACTTCTCGCTGCCGGTCATCGCCGACTGGACGATCTACGGCCTGGCGATCGAGTTCATCGCCGGGACCAGCCTCGTCGGCATCCTGGGCCTGACCGCCTACCGGTTCGTCAACCGCCCCGCGCGGATCGGCCGCGAGTCCCGCTTCATGAACTCCAAGCAGTGGACCGGCTACTACGTCGAGGCGTACATCATCGGTCTGCTCTTCGCGATCTTCGTGATCCGCGGGTTCAAGGTCGCCTCCGACACCTTCCCCTTCCCGGTCTGGGCCACCCCGATCTCCCACGCCGTCGGCGCGATCCTGCCCGGTGACCTGGCGGTCGCCGACCCGGCGATCGCCCTGGTCGCCGCGTTCAAGCTGATCATCAGCTACGCGTTCTTCGTCGTGCTGGCCCTCAAGCTCACCATGGGCGTGGGCTGGCACCGCTTCATCGCCCCGGTCAACATCTACTTCAAGCGCAACGCCGACGGCACCCCGACCCTCGGCGCGGCCAAGCAGATGATGGACAAGTCCGGCACCAAGCCCCTCGACTTCGAGGAGGCCGACCCGGACGAGGACCCGTTCGGGGCGGGCAAGATCGAGGACTTCACCTGGAAGGGCCTCCTCGACTTCACCAGCTGCACCGAGTGCGGCCGCTGCCAGTCGCAGTGCCCCGCGTGGAACACCGGCAAGCCTCTCTCGCCCAAGAAGGTCATCCTCGACCTCCAGCGGCACGCCTACGAGAAGGCCCCGTACCTCCTCCAGGGCATCACCGAGGAGACCCTCGCCGAGAAGCCCGACGAGAGCCACGCGGGCGTGGACGTCCTCGCCCTCCTCAACAAGCCGCTGGTCGGCACCGAGGAGGAGGGTGGCGTCATCCACCCCGACGAGCTGTGGGCCTGCACCAACTGCGGTGCCTGCGTCGAGCAGTGCCCGGTCGACATCGAGCACATCGACCACATCCTCGACATGCGCCGCTACCAGGTGATGGTGGAGTCCAACTTCCCGTCCGAGGCCAACACGCTCCTCAAGAACCTGGAGAACAAGGGCAACCCCTGGGGCATGGCCGAGGACCGGCGCATGGACTGGATCGCCGAGCTGGCCTCCCAGGAGAACCCGGTCGAGGTCCAGGTCGTCGAGGACACGCTGCCCGAGGGCACCGAGTACCTGTTCTGGGTCGGCTGCGCCGGAGCACTGGAGGACCGGGCGAAGAAGACCACCAAGGCCATCGCCGAACTCCTGGACATCGCGGGCGTCAAGTTCGCCGTCCTGGGCGGCATGGAGGCCTGCACCGGCGACCCCGCCCGCCGCCTGGGCATGGAGTACGTCTTCCAGATGCTCGCGCAGCAGAACGTGGAGACGCTCAACGAGGCCGGTGTCACCAAGATCGTGGCCAGCTGCCCGCACTGCTTCAACACCCTCGCCAACGAGTACCCGCAGCTCGGCGGTACCTACGAGGTCGTCCACCACAGCCAGCTGCTGGCCAAGCTGGTGGAGGAGGGGCAGCTCACCCCGGTCAACTCCGTGGACGAGAACATCACCTACCACGACCCCTGCTTCCTGGGCCGCCACAACAAGGTGTACACGCCGCCGCGCGACATCATGGCGCAGGTGCCCGGGGTCAAGACCCAGGAGATGCACCGCCACAAGGAGCGGGGCTTCTGCTGCGGCGCCGGTGGCGCCCGCATGTGGATGGAGGAGCGGATCGGCAAGCGCATCAACACCGAGCGGGTGGACGAGGCGCTGACCACCAACCCCGACACCGTCTCCACCGCCTGCCCGTTCTGCCAGGTCATGCTCGGCGACGCGATCAACGAGAAGAAGTCGCAGGGCGAGGCCAAGGAGACGCTGGAGGTCGTGGACGTCTCCCAGCTGCTGCTGCGCTCGGTCCGGGGCGAGGCCCCCAAGGAGGCCGAGGCCGCGGACGCCTGACCGCCGGCGCACACGCGCCGACGCCGGGGCCGGGCACCTGTCGCGAGAGTCCTCGTGGCCGGTGCCCGGCCCCTTCCGCGTCCACCCGGTCCACGGGCGGCCCGCCCGTGGACCCTGGGGTCGGGCGGACCGGTTCTCACGGGGCGAGGTGGTCGGTGAGGAACGCGTCCAGCGTGTGCCGTGTGAGCTGGCTGGCGAAGCCGCCCCAGTTGAGGTCGAACATGTGCTCGGCCCACGGGATCTCCAGGTGCTGGTACGGGACCCCCGACCCGTCGAGCCGGGAGGCGAGGCGGCGGTTGTCCTCCGTCCCCAGGAACAGGTCGTGGCCCGACATGACGAGCAGGGTGGGCGGGCTGTCGGCGGACACCTGGTGGAGGGGTGAGATGAGTTCGTACTCCTCCGGGACCTCCTCCGGCGTGCCGCCCATCATCCGCACGGAGCCCTCGTCCAGGTCGTCGCCCACGGGGGAGTGGCGCTGCCGCCACGGGACCTCGGGGGCCTCGTCGGTTCCGTCGGCCACGGAGTACCAGGCCACGACCGCGTCCACGTCCGCTTCGGGGACGTCGCAGCTCGGCGGGATCTCCTCCGCCGACGTGTACCCGGCGAGGAGCGCGAGCAGGCCGCCCGCGGACTGGCCGGTGACCGCCACCCGGTCCGGGTCCGCCCCGTACTCCTCCGCGTGTTCGCGGGCCCAGCCGATCGCACACTTGACGTCGGCCACGGAGGCCGACCAGTCGCCGTCCGGGAAGTACCGGTAGTCCGCGTCGAACACCACGCGCCCGCCGTCCGCGAGCCAGGCGTCCCAGCGGGGGAGGAGGCTCTGGGGCAGGTCGTCGGCGCCTCCGTGGACGTTCACCACGATGGGCAGCGGGGCGTCGCCCCTCTCCGCCGGTTCCCACACGTCGAGGACCAGTTCCTCGGCCTCCGTGTCGTGCGGCGCCGTGCCGGAGGCCTCGGTCCGCAGGTAGGTGCGGGTCTCGGGTTCCCGGTCGGTGCTGGTGGCGAGTCCCGCGGTGTATCCGCCGAGGCTGAGCCGGGCGCCCTCGGCGCGTGCGGTGGACCAGATCGCGGTGGGGGGCACGAGCGCCGCGAGAAGGACGGCGGCGTTGGCCGCGACCGCGGCCGCCGCGAGTCGCCGCCGCCACCGGCCCGCGTCCGGTCCGGCCCGCTGCGCCGTGTCCGGGTGGCTCCGGCTGCGCGAGGCGAGGGCGAGCACCAGTCCGACGGCGGCCAGGGTGGCGAACAGCAGGCTGAACTCCAACACCAGCAGTCCGTACTGCCAGGCCTCCCATGACGGTGGCGGCAACAGCACGAGCGCGGTGGCCGCCGTCCCGGTCAGGGCGGTGGTGAACGCCGTGGCGAGCGCGATGCGGCGGCCTGCGGTGGCGATCCGCTGTCCGGCGGTGCGGGGGGCGGGTGGGCGATCCATGCTTCCTCCATTCGATACGTATGTATCGATACGATCGTATCGAACGGTGTGGGTGTGCCACAATATGGCCGTGCCCAGGTACGTAGACAGGGAAGACCGCCGTCGGCGGGTGGCCGCGGCGCTCCATCGGATCGCCGCCCGTGAGGGCCTGGAGGGCGTCAGCATCCGCACCGTCGCGGCAGAGGCAGGGCTGTCCGTGGGGGCCGTCCAGCGCGACTTCGGCACCAAGGACGACCTGCTCCACTTCGCGCTTCGCGAGGTGCTCGCGGCCGTGACCGCGCGGATCTCGCGTGTGCGCGTCGGCCCCGGAAGACTGACCTTCGCCGACGGGTTGCGCCAGGTCCTTCTCGACGTGCTGCCGACGGACGGGGACCGTCTGGCCGAGGCACGCGTCTGGTCGGCGTTCTACGCACGTGCCGCCGTGGACGCCGCCTTCGCGGCCGTCCTCGCCGAACTCGACGAACAGGCACGAGCCTCCCTCAGGACGGCTGTCGGGTACGCCGAAGAGCAGGGGGAACTCGCACCGGGACAGGACCCCGACGCACTGGTGGAACTGCTGCTGGTCCTCGTCGACGGGATCTGGCTCAGTGCCGTCCGCCGTCCGCCGGGTGCGTCCCTCGCCCCCCAGCGGGCGGCTGTCGACGCGGCCGTCGCCGCCGTCACCTCTGAAACGCAGACCGCACCGTAACCCCGTGCCCCTCATGCGCCCCCCGGCGTCCCGGGCGCACGGCCTCCCCCGGTGGGCGGAGCGACCGCGGGGCCTCCGCCGCGGCGGTGCCGCCGACCGTGATGCGCTCCCTGGAGGGAAGGGCACCTTCCATGCCGAAGAGACATAGGGTGACCGGCATGGATCTCGTCGGCGCCTGCAAGGCGTTCGTGAACGTGGGAGAGAGGGGCAGCTTCACCCTCGGGGCCGCTGCCGCCCGTATCCCCCAGCCGGTCGCCAGCAGGCGCATCGCGGCACTGGAGGGCCACCTGGGGGCCCGCCTGTTCGACCGCTCCACCCGCAGGGCCACCCTCACCCAGTTCGGGCGCGACATGCTGCCGTCCGCCCGGCGCCTGGTCCAGTTGGCGGAGGAGATGGAGCACGACGCGGAGCGGGCCGTCCTGCGCCCCCTGCGCCTCGCCGTGCCTGACACCTGTGCCACCCGCGACCTCGCAGAGCTCGGTGCGAAGGCCCGTCGGGAGGGCCTGAACCTGGACTTTCGCCCCGTCCAGCCCTCCGCCCGGACCGAGCTCCTGGGCTCCCGCGAGGTCCGTGCCGCCCTGGTGGGCACCCCGCCGGGCGAGGGCGCCTGGACGGTGCCCCTCGGACTGGCGAGTGCCGCGGAGCCCCGGGGCGGCGCCGTCTACGCGGAGACCCTGCGCGTGGACCGCGACAGGTCGGCCTCACCGGGCCGCCGCGTCTGGATCCAGCCCGAGGACGACGTCCCGCACGTGCGCGACCCCCTCAACCGGCTGCGGGACGCCGTCGGACTGCGGCCCGCCCAGGTCGCCGTGGCCGCCTCCCTGGCCTCCGCCGCCGCGGAGGTGCTGGGCTCGGACGACCTCCTGCTGTGCTCCCGCCGCCAGGCCGGGGACCTGGGACTGCACTGGCGTCGGACCGGCGGGATCAGCCTCGCGCGCGGATACGCGGTGGTCGCCGACACCGGCGAGGAGGCCGAGCGGCTGCGTGTGCTCCTGGGGCGGGAGATCGCCCGCTGCCTGGGCGTACCGGACGGAGAGGGGGAGGCCGAATGAGCGCCACCGGACTGGTCCGGGATCTGCGCCGCGAACTCGACGACGCCGGCCTGCGGGGGTCGTTCCTCGTCCGCGACCTCGACACGGGGGAGGAACTCGGCATCGAACCCGAGCTGGAGTTCTCGACGGCCTCGCTCGTCAAGGTCCCGCTCGCCGTCGCCACGCTCGAACGCATCCGTGCCGGGGAGATCGACGGTGCCGAACAGGTCCTCGTGCAGCCGGGGAGGAGCGACATCCCGATGCACACGGGGATGAGCAGGTTCCGCCACCCCGCGAAGGTCAGCATCGAGGACCTGCTCTACCTCAGCACCTGTCTGAGCGACAACACCGCCGCCGACACCCTGTTCGAGGTGACCCCGCCCGAGCGGGTCGACGCCTGGCTCCGCTCCGCGGGCCTGCGCGGCATCACCGTCCGGCACAAGCTCCGGGACCTCAACGAGACGCCCGCGGACCTGCTCGGCCCCGACCACGCGCACATGGCCCACTCGCTGGCCATCGGCGAGGGGACGGCGGGGCGCGGACACCGCATCCCCCAGCTCGACGTGACCCGGGCCAGCTCCGGGTCGGCACGGGCGTTCACCGACCTGCTGGAGGCTCTGTGGCGGCCCTCGGTGATCGATCCGGGGATCGCCGCGCGGGTACGGGAGCTGATGCGCGGCAACGTCCTGCGTCACCGTCTGGCGCCGGACTTCACCTCCGACGTCTCCACCTGGTCGTCCAAGACGGGCACTTTGCTGAACCTGCGCCACGAGTTCGGGGTGGTCGAGCACGCCGACGGCCAGGTGTTCGCGGTCTCGGTGCTCACCGAGTCGCGCGTGCCGGCCGTCCACCAGCCGGGAGCCGAGGCGCTCATGGCCCGTGTGGCCCGCTCCCTGCGCGACCACCTCCGCGCGTATTAGCGCTTCCACCCTATTCGGCGTGATCTTGTGCTTATAGCGAGTTTGGGCGTCGAAATCGGCTATAAGCACAAGATCATCGAGGGCTGCCCCCTCACGTTCTTCGAGGCTGTCCGGGTGAATCCGAAACGGTGGTACCCGGAGCCGCGTTACCGACTTCCGTATGGCCGGTCGGGCCGGGGATTTCGGCTGTCCCGGGGGCGCACCGCAAGGGCCCTGCGGACCCTGCGACGTCGTATGCAAGCGGGGTTCCGGGCCCCCGTGACCACGCACCGTCCATCGGCGCGCGGTATTCACGACGTTTCCCGGGCGGGCGTGGGAGCGGTCTTCTTCGGGGGTGAGTTTCCCGGGAGGCTGCTTCCCGCGAAACGCACTCCCGGGGCGGGGATTGGCTAAATGAAACTTCTTCATGAATGCGGTTCTCCCCACGCGGAAGCCGGGGTTCGTGTAGAACTCTTATCGACACCCCGCACAGGTGTCGGTCCGATTCGAGCATGTGGGAACGGACAGAACCGCCCTCGGGTGGAGACGGTCGGATATGGGTCGGGAGTCTGGTCGGGGGGCCGTTCCCCGCCGGTCCGGCCGGACCGTCCGACGGGGGAGGGGATCAGCCGACGCACCGGACGGTCCCCCATGGTCAGCGAGGACGCCCGACGCAAGTGATGAGGGGGCCGGGCGTGCTCGCTGACAGCGCGGGCCTCCCGCACGCGATCCTGGGGGAAGGGGCGTGTGCGGGAGGCCCCGACGCCCCGCGGCCGAACCGGATGACATTTGTCAGTGCGGGCGCCGGGAGATTCCACATCGGCAGCCGGTGACAACGGAGTCTGTGCCGGGGCCCGGCGCCGCGGGAACCTGGACGCATGACGACCACAGCGCGCACCGCCCAGGCCCACGACCCCGTCCCGGACACCACCGGGCCCGCGGTGGTCGTCCGCGACCTGCGACAGCACTACGGCTCCTTCGAGGCGGTCCGGGGCGTGTCCTTCGAGATCCACCCCGGAGAACTCTTCGCCCTCCTCGGGACCAACGGCGCGGGCAAGACCACCACCATCGAGACCCTGGAGGGCTTTCGCAAGCCCAGCTCCGGCACGGTCCGGGTCTTCGGAGCCGACCCCCACGGCCAGCCGTCCGGCGTCCGGGAGCGCACCAACGCGGTCCTCCAGGGGAGCGGACTGCTGGAGGACCTGACCGTCGAGGAGACCGTCTCCCTCGCACACGACCTCGCCGCCGACCCGCGCGGCGCCGACGAGATCCTGGGCCTGGTGAACCTCCTGGACAAGCGCGGGGTCGCCGTCCGTCAGCTGTCCGGAGGCCAGAAGCGCCGGCTCGACCTCGGGCTCGCCCTCGTCACCCGCCCCGAGGTCCTGTACCTGGACGAGCCGACCACCGGCATGGACCCGGAGGCGCGCCAGGAGACCTGGCGGATCATCAGCGACCTGAAGAGGGACGGCGTCGCGATCCTCCTCACCACGCACTACCTGGAGGAGGCCGAGCGCCTCGCCGACCGGCTCGCGATCATGCACCGGGGAGAGGTGCGGATCGAGGGGACCCTGGCCGGGGTCCTGGCGGGGTGGGGCGACCGGGTGAGCTTCGTGCTCCCCGAGGACGTGCGGACCGGGGACCTGCCCCGGCTGCCCGACGCCGAGGTGGCCGTGGAGACGCGCGACCACTCCCTGTGGGCCACGTACACCGTCCTGGGCGGCGACGTCGCGGAGCGGGCCCACCACGCCGTCGCCGCACTCATCGGGTGGGCCGCCGAGAACCGGACAACGCTCAAGAACCTCCAGGTCCGCGGTGCCTCCCTGGAGGACGTGTTCCTCCGGGTCGCGGACGGCGCCGCGGACCTCGTTTCGGGCTGAGACCCCGTACCGCGGGACCGGCCGACACGCCGACCGGCCGCGCGCCGCGCGCACGCCATCTCCACACAGACCTTCGAGGAGCACACCATGACCACACCCACCGCGGCCGCCGAGGGCACCGGGGCCACCGCGGCCCCGCGCCGGCCCAGGCCCACCATCGGCTGGTTCCGGCAGGCCGTGCGCCTGACACGGACCGAGTTCACGCTGTTCGTGCGGTACAAGACCGCGTGGATGTTCCTCGCCCTGCCGATGTTCCTGCTCGTGGTCTCCCTGGGAATGGAGTCCTACGAGGTCTTCCCCGGGGTGGACAGCACCGCGATGTCGATGGCGGGGACGCTCGGCAGTATCGGCCTGATCGTCGGACTCGGGCACGCCTCCAACGTGTTCACGGCGCGCCGGGAGGCGCTGGTGCTGAAGCGGCTGAGGGTGAGCGGAGTGCCGCAGGCGGCGATCTTCGGCGCCATCATCGGGGTGGTGGCGCTCTTCTCCCTGCTGGTCGCGGTGCTGATGACCGCCGTCACCGCCGCGTTCACGGGATCGATGCCGCAGGACCCGGTGATGCTGCTGGTGGCGGTGCTGCTGAGTACCGTGCCGATGACCCTGTTCGGGCTCCTGATCACCCCGATGGTGCGCAACGCCGAGGCCGCCCAGATGGCGGCGATGGTCCCGATGATGATCCTGTTGTTCCTGGGAGGGCTGTTCATCCCCCTGGGCATGCTGCCGGACCCCCTGCGCGAGGCGATGATGCTCCTGCCGGTCGCACCGGTCACCCTGATGGCCCAGGCGGCCTTCACCGGCTACGACGTGTTCGGCGGACTTGAGGCGGCGACGGAACCGGGCCCCCTGGGCCTGTGGGCGGCGGCGCTCCCCTCGATCGGTGTGGTGCTCGCGTGGACCGTGGTCTTCGCGCTGCTGGTGCGCAGGTTCTTCAAGTGGGACCCCCGCCAGCCGTGACCGGCGGTGGGAACCGGGACGCCGGGGCGGTCGTGGACGGACGACCGCCCCGGCGTCCGCGGACGGCGGCGCTCCGGAAGCTGCCGGGGGCGCGGACGGCCTGGATGTGTGGGCACGCCGGAGCGCGGGGGGTCCCTCCGCCCCGAACTCTCATCCGACCTCCCCTGTCAGAGCTTTTCCACCACCCTGACAGGGTGGGGTGGGCCGTACCAGTGCGTTCCCGGGCCTGTGGACGGCGGTGGGGGCGCCTGGCAGGGCGTCGGGGGTACGTGCGGAGGGGGGACCGTGGGCATGGTGGACAAGGCCGTCGATCCGGACGAGCTGAGCGCGCGGAACGCGACCCGGCTGCGGATCTCCCGGATGATCACCGTCGGGTCGATCTACCCGCTGGTGCTGGCCCAGGCCTTCTGGACGGGCATGGACGCCTCCTTCCCGTCGGACGTCGGCCTCCCGCTGTGGCTCGCCGCGGTGGCGTCCGCTGCCGCGCTCGGCTCGGGTGTCCTGCTCGTCCTCCTCATCCGGGAGCGCGTCGGCGGCCGGCGTGGTGTCGACCGCCGACTGGTCCTCTGGTCGCTCGTCCTGAGCTGCGTCGCCTTCGCCGCGACCCAGAACCTGCTCAACTCCGCCCTGGTCCTGGCGACCTGGTGGGGGACGGTCGCGAACGCCCTACCGTCCCGGAGGAGCCGGAACCTCGGCCTGGCGATCGCGGCACTGAGCTGGCTCAAGGCGCTCGCCCTGCCCCTGACCCTGGGGGTGCCACCGCTCGCCTTCGCCTTCCCCTGGTTCCTGGGCATCGGCTACGCGCTGCTGTTGCGGATCCTGTTCGCCTCCACCTTGTGGCTGTGGGACATCACCAACGACGCGATCCGCGGGCAGGCGGCGCGCGCCCGGCTGGCCGTCAGCGAGGAGCGCCTGCGCTTCGCCCGGGACATGCACGACCTGCTGGGCCACAGCCTGTCGGCCCTGGCGGTCAAGGCCGAGCTGGCGAGCAGGCTCGCCGCGCGGGCACCGGACCGGGCCAAGACGGAGATGTCGGAGGTGCAGGACCTGGCCCGATCGGCGTTGCAGCAGGTGCGGGGCGCTGTGAGCGGTTATCGGGACGTCGACCTGGCAGGGGAGGTCACCTCCGTGGCCGGTGTCCTCGAAGCGAACGGGACCAGGGTGTCCGTCTCCGGCCTGGACGGTCTCGACCCGCCCCCGCGCACCTCGGCCCTGGCCGCGTGGGTGGTGCGCGAGGGCGGCACCAACGTGCTCCGGCACAGCGACGCCACCCGGTGCGCGGTGACGTTCACCCGGCTGCCGGGAAGACCGGACCGACCGGTGACACTGGTGGTGGAGGTGCTCAACGACAGGGCGCGGGGCGGCGGTGACCGCGCCGCGTCCTCGGGCAACGGACTGGCGGGCCTGTCCGAGCGCGTCTCCATGGGCGGAGGCACCCTCTCCGCGGCCCGGACCAAGGACGGCGGCTTCCTGCTCCGGGCGGTCCTCCCCCTGCGGGAGTGACACCGGACCGGACACCGACCGAGCAGCGCCCCCGACCAGGAGGAGAACCGTTGAGGAACCACGCAGCCGACCCCGCCGGGAACCGGCAGACCGAGCGCAAGCTCCGCGTGGCCCGGCGCATCATCCTCGGCTCGATGGTGTTCGTCCTCCTCATCATGGTCTTCCTGCCGCTCCTGGAGTTCATGGCCGGAGCCGAGTCGGTCGTGTTGTGGAGGGTCGTCCTGGCGGAGGCCCTCGCCGTCCCTCTCGGCGTGATCATGCTGGTCATGCTCCGGGACCGGCTCGACGGGCGGCGCGACCCCGACCCGCGGCTCTACTGGGGCTCGATCGCGATGGCCGGCGTCGCCTCCGCCGCCCTCCAGATCCCCATCAGCAACATGTTCTTTCTCGGTGCGTGGTGGGGCGTCGGGGTGTTCGTGGCCTCCCGGACGCGCGGTGCCCTGGTCAGCGTGTTCCTGCTGGTGCTGCCCTGGCTGCTGATCCCGTTGAGCCCACTGGAAATCCAGTTCGTCCCCTTCCTCGTGTCGTGGATCGTCTCGATCGTCTGGGCGCTCTGCCTCGCCGCGGGATCCCTCGCCTCCATCTGGCTGTGGGACGTCACCAACGACGCCGTGAAGGGCCAGAGGGCCAGGGCCCGGCTGGCGGTGACCGAGGAGCGGCTCCGGTTCGCCCGGGACATGCACGACCTGCTGGGCCACAGCCTGTCGGCCCTGGCGGTCAAGGCCGAGCTGGCGAACAGACTGGTCGACCGCGCGCCCGAACGGGCCTCCCACGAGATGGACGAGGTGCACGAACTCGCCCGCAAGGCGTTGCAGCAGGTGCGCACGGCGGTGAGCGGCTACCGGGAGGTCGTTCTCGCGGAGGAGGTGGCCTCCGTCGGAGCGGTCCTGTCGGCCAACGGCACAGTCGTGTCCGTCTCCGGCCTGGACGGTCTCGACCTGCCCCCGCGCACCTCGGCCCTGGCCGCGTGGGTCGTGCGCGAGGGCGGCACCAACGTGCTCCGGCACAGCGACGCCACCGTGTGCCAGATCGCCTTCACCCCGGCGAAGGGCACCACCGTGGGCCGGGCCCTGGTGGTGGAGGTGTCCAACGACGGGGCGCGCGCCGGCGGCGCGCCGAAGGAGACCTCCGGCAACGGTCTGGCGGGCCTGTCCGAGCGCGTCTCCATGGGCGGGGGCACCCTGTCCGCCGTGCGCACGAAGAACGACGGCTTCCTGCTCCGGGCCGTCCTTCCGCTCTGAGGCGGTCGGTGATCGGTGTCAGAGGACGCCCACCGACGCGAAGGCCTCGTCGATCGCGGCGGAGGCCTCGTCCCCGCCGGCCGTGTTGATACCGAGCATGAACGCGCCGTTCCGGTCACCCGTCTCCACCAGGAGGAACCGGCCGTAGGAGGCGTCCTCCCCTCCTCCGTCCACCGCCACCCCGAACGCGGGTGAGCCGTCGACCTCGGTCCCACCGGAGGGTTCGACCTCAAGCGAGGCGATGTCGGTGACCAGGCCGCCCAGCGACTCCACCGCGAGCCGCACCCCCGCGACGGGCATCGGCTCCGCGGCGTGGAGCTGCTCGCTGCCGGTGACGATGATCGCGTCCGGGTCGTCCGCTGCGCCGTACACGGCGTACGAGTGGTACTCCGGGGGGACCTCGTCGTCGCCGAGCCGCTGCCAGCCCTCTCCCGGGAGCTGGTAGGTCAGACCCGAACGGGGGTCCTCGACCATGCCCTCGGGGGACGGGGAGTCCCCGTCGGAGGCGTTGTCGCCCTCCCCCTCGCCGGTGGGCGAACCCTCGTCCGGCGCGGAGGTTCCACCACCCGGGAAGGGGCCGTCATCGGACAGGAACCAGCCGACCCCGGCGGCGGTCACCAGCACGAACACGAAGGTCACCGCGAGCGCGATGGCGAGTGTCACCTTGCGCGCGGGCTCGTCCTCTCCGACCTTCCGGCGCCGGGAACGCTCGTCCCCACCGCCTCGGGGCTCCTGTCGGTCCGGTTCGTCTGCGTACATCTGCGGCTCCTGGAAGGGTGTGCGCCTCGGGGGGACAGAAGGGATCCTGAGGGGCCAATACCCCGTGGGGGCCGCGGCGGAGCGGTAGGGCGTGGCCGGAACAGGCCTGTTTCAGGGGAACCGGGAGGGGGCGCCGGGAAACCGCTGCGCGGGGTCAGTACGACCAGGGCGGCAGGGGCAGGCGGGGCAGGGCCCGCATCGTGAACGGCACGGAGCGCGGAAGCGGGGACGGGCCGGGGTACGGCCGCTGCCGGGGGAGGAGACGCGGGCCGGTGAGCGGTGCCTCGGGCGGGCGGCTCTGCTCGGGAACCCTGCCGCGGTGCGACGGTCTGCCCGGCCTGCCGGGCCTGGGCGGAGCCTCACCGGGCCGAGGGGCCGGATGGGAGCCCGGTGCGTGCGCCGTGACGGGTCCGTCCTCCCGGCGGGCGCCCTCACGGGGCTCACCACCCGTCCCCGGCCTCGGGGGCGAGGCAGGTTCCGCGGGGGTGGGGGCGGCCGCGTCCGGTGGGTCGTCCCCGGCGGGTCGGGGGGCGAGGCCGAGGACGCGGTCGATCTCGGCGGCGCTGAGCGGTCGGTCGGCGACGGCCACGGCGATGAGGACCTCCGTGTACAGGTCGATCTCGTCGAGGGCGACGTCGTCGTGGAGGAAGGGGCGGACGAGCGGGCGCAGGTGTGTGTCGTGTTCCACGCGCGCCCACCTCCCGGGTGTCGCGAGCGTGTGCCGGTGGCCCCCGGACCGGGCCCTCGTGGTTGCGGGCGCGACCAACCCGGCCCCACGGGCGTAAGGATTTCAGGCTACGCGGGGGCGTATCGGTCGCGCATGACTCGTGAGGACCAGTGGGGGGCTCACCCGGGTTAGCCAGAAGTCCCGAATCGCCCATCGGTCCGGTGGTCCGCCGACGGAGAGGGGCGGACGCGGCGGGTGCCGCCGCGTCCGTTCGGGCCGTGCCCGTGGGTCAGGCCCAGACCACCTCCTGGTGCTGCAGTGCGAGCGCCGCGTAGTGGGCGGGGGTGTGCGCGAGGACGAGCCGGTCGTTGTCGTTCAGTTCGCGGACCACCTTGCCGGGGACGCCCGCCCACAGGGTGTCGGGCGGAACCACCTTGCCGGGCGGGACGAGGGAGCCCGCCGCGACCAGCGCGCCCCGTCCCACGCGGGCACCGCCGAGCACGATCGCGCCGATGCCGATGAGCGCCCCCTCCTCCACGACCGCCCCGTGCACCATGGCCTTGTGGCCGAGGCTCACGTCGTCGTGCAGGATCGCGGGCTGGCCGGGGTCGGAGTGCATGCCGCACTGGTCCTGGATGTTGACCCTGTCCCCGACCACGATGTCCTCGCCGTCGGCGCGCAGCACGCACCCGTACCAGACGCTGCTCTCGGCACCGACCCGGACGCGGCCGACCACGGTGGCGCCGGGGGCGATCCACGCGGTCGGGTGGATCTCGGGCCTCCCGAAGGGGGCGCCGCCGATCCGCGGTCCGAGGGGTCCGCCCTCCGTCTGGCCGTCCGTCGCACTACCCATGTCCTGGCCCTTCCAACATCGTTTCGGTGTGGTGGTCGTCCCCGTGCACGGTGAGACAGGTGGGAAGTTGACCGCTCTGCCCCCGTACGGGGATGATCGCGCATACCTTAGTAAGAACGTGACCGGGGTCCGCGCGGCGATCCACCCGTCGGGACTCTTGACGCGGCAGCGCCGCACGTGTCTACCTTGGTCGTTTGGACGGCGTCCGCGACGTCACGCTCTGCTCGCGGCCGGTGCCCCTCATGCGGTCGAATCAGGGCAAACGGGACAAAATCGAGTGGATGTCGTTTCCAGGACTCGATGGGTCTTCCCAGGACAATGGGGTACGGGGCAACTCCCACGTTGATACGACGTGCACTCAACGGTGTAAGGACATGAAGGGCACATGAGCGATATGTTGCCGGGCGGCGGACTGCAGCAGGACCGGTTTCCGACGGTGCGCAAGGGCGGATACGACAAGGCGCACGTCGACGACTACTACGTACGGATGGACAACCAGTTCAAGAGCATCCGCGAGCGTTTGCAGCGGATGGACGACGAGCTGGAGCAGTACAAGCGCGACCTCGCGATCGCCCGCGAGAAGGCCCAGGTCAAGCCTGAGCACGAGCAGATCAGCGCGCGCATGGCGGAGATCCTCAGGATCGCCGAGGAGGAGGCCAAGGAGCGTCGCTCCAAGGTCGAGACCGAGGTGAAGGGGATCGAGAAGAGCGCCCAGGAGGAGATCGCCAAGCACCGCAAGGACGCGGAGTCGCACGCCGAGCGCATCGTGTCCTCGGCGCGTGCGGAGGCCCACGAGATGGTCTCCGCCGCGAAGCAGGAGTCCGACCAGCTCCGCGACCAGGCCAAGCAGGAGGGCGACCGCCGTCTGGGCGAGGCCGAGGCCCGCGCGAAGAAGATCCACGACACGGCGGACCGCCGGCTGGCCACTCTCACCGCCACGCACGCAGAGGCGCTGCGACGCCTCAAGGACATGCACTCGACCCTGGCCGACCTGGTCGAGGCCGAGGACAAGGCGGGCGCGCTGGAGACCGGCCTGTCGAGGGAGGACGCCACCACCCCGGCCGCGGAGCACAAGCCCGCGGCGGTGAGGCCTGCGGCCGCGGGCAGGCCCGCGCCGAAGGCTGCGGGGCCCGAAGCGGAGAAGCCCCGCACGGGGCCGGACCGCTCCGAGGCCTCCCAGGCGTCCCAGCCGGTCGCGCCCGACGCGGGTGCCAAGCCCGGGTCCGGGCCCGCGCCCGCCCCGGAGCAGAAGGACGAGGCCACCACCAAGCTGCCTCCGCTCCAGCAGGAGCCGGACCAGGCGACGGTGCGGATCAAGCCGGTCATCAGGCCGGGCCAGCAGGTCGACCAGGGCGCTCCGAAGCCTGCCGGCGGGTCGCCGGAGGAAGGAGCGAAGAACGGTGGCGGCACCGGGTCGGCTCCCCACCCGCCCCAGGGCGCCCGGTTCACCGGGCCCGCGCCGGAGGGCCCGCGGGAGCGGCAGCAGGCCCAGCAGGCCCCGGCCACCCCGCCCGCGGGCGACGCGGGCGGCGACCCCGGCATCACGGGTGTCTACCGGCGTCCGGAGTCCGGACCGAACCAGCCGCCCACGGGAGACGACGGGGTCCGGGTCATCCGGAAGCCGTAACCGTCGGACACTCCGTGGACGGTACGACGACCCATGCGGAGCAGGAATCCAGGGGTGGGGGCCCAGCCCCCACCCCTCGGTGGTTTGTGGCCGGTTGTAGGGTGACGTCCGCCTTGTCGCAGGCTGTCGGCTACGATTCCGGAAGCCATGATTATCCGCGCGGCCATCCGGTCCGACCTCGGTGCGATTCTGCGTCTCCTCCGTGAGCTCGGCGACACGACCCACACGCAGAGCGCGAACGTTCGCATGTCCTCGGCAGCGGTGAGGGCGTGGACCCGGATGGAGACCGACCCCGACCGCACCGTCCTGGTCGCGGAGCAGCGGGGTCAGATCATCGGCACCCTCGGCCTGCTGGTCGTCGCCAACCTCACCCACGACGCCCAGCCCTGGGCCGTGGTGGACAACCTGGTGGTCGACCCGCTGACCCGGGACCGGGGCATCGGCCGGGCCCTGATGGAGGACGCACTGGACCGCGCCACGCGGGCCGGGTGCTACAAGGTCGAACTCCTCTCACACGAGAGCAGGAACGGCGCACACGAGTTCTGTGCGGCCCTGGGCTTCGACAACTCCGCCGAGGGCTTCCGCCGCTACCTCTGAGACCGGGCCGGCCCTCACCCTCTCCAACCCGGAGGTCACTTCTGCTCCCGCCGCCCCTTCCGGGCCGCCTTCGGAGCCTTCGCCCCGGCAGCGCCGCGCAGCGGCACGCCCTTCATGAACGCCACGGCCACCAGCCCCAGCACCGCGATCGGCACACCGGCCGTGAACACGCCCTGCATCGCATGGTCGAAGGCGCCGACGATCACGTCGCGCACCGGCTCGGGGAGCGCGTGCACCAGGTCGGGTGACCCCTGTGCCGCCTCGGCCGCGTCGGCCAGTCCGACCGACAGTTCGGCGGCCCCCGACTCCACCCCGGCCTCGGCGTCCGCGGCTCCCTGTGTCCGCGCCGCGGCCTCGGCCTGTGCCAGCTCGGTGCTGAGCCGTCCCACCATCACGGCGCCGAACGCGGCGACGCCCGTGGCGCCGCCGAGGTTGCGGAAGAACACGACGGAGGCCGTTCCCGACGCCATGTCCGCGACGGGCAGGGAGCTCTGGGTGGCCAGCAGGAGGAGCTGCATGTTCAGGCCGAAGCCGAGGCCGACGAGGGCCTGGCCGACGACGACCGTGGTCAGCCCCGGGTCGAGGTGGGCCTGGCCGAGGGCGACGAACCCGACGACGCACAGCAGCATGCCGACGACCGGGTAGGCCTTCCAACGGCCGCTCCCGCTCACCGCGTAGCCGGAGCCGATCGACGTGACCAGGAACGACGCCACCAGCGGCAGCGTCATCATGCCCGACACGGTCGGTGACATCCCGTGCACCATCTGGAGGTACTGCGGCATGTAGATGATGAGGCCGAACATCATCATGCCGACGCACACCGAACCGAGCGAGGCCAGCACGAACGTGCGGTCGCGGAACAGGCGCGCCGGGATGATCGGCTCCTTGGCGCGGCGCTCCACGACCACGGCCGCCAGGGTGAGCAGGACGGCGGCCGCGCCCAGCGCGTACGCCAGGGGCGAATTCCACTCGATCTGGGTGCCGCCCAGGCTGAGCAGGACGATCACGGTGCTCGCGGAGCTGAAGATCAGCCCGGCGCCCGCCCAGTCCACGGGTGCGTCGCGGCGGGGCACGAACGGCATGTTGAACAGGAACTGGATGACGACGAACGCGACCACGGCCAGCGGCACCGTGATGAGGAAGCACCAGCGCCAACCGAGCGGGCTGTCCACCAGGAACCCGCCGACCAGCGGCCCGAGCACGGTGGACACCCCGAACACCATGCCGATGAGTCCGCTGTAGCGTCCCCGCTCACGCGGGGAGACGACGTCGCCGAGGATGATGTTGGGCAGTGTGGCCAGACCGCCGATGCCCAGCCCCTGGAGGGCGCGGGCGGCGATCAGCCAGTTGATGTCCTGGGCCAGGCCCGCGGCGACCGAGGCGACGATGAAGATGCCCAGCGCCACCTGGAAGAGGAGCTTGCGGCCCCAGATGTCGGAGAGCTTGCCCCACACGGGGGTGGACGCGGTCATGGTCAGGAGGGCCGAGGTGGCGACCCACGCGAGCCGGTCCTGGCCGCCCAGTTCGCCCATGATCGTGGGCAGGGCCGTGCCGACGATGGAGTTGGTGAGCATCGAGGTGAGCATGGCCAGGACGAGGCCGACCATGATGCGGTGCACGACGCGGCGCGGGGGCAGCGCGGGGGTGCCGTCGGAGGGGGAGTCCTGCTCTGCCGGAGGGGGTGGGGCCGTACGGACGCTGGAGGCGTCGGAGGTTCCAGGGGTGGGATGGTCGGAGGAATCAGGGCCCACCGTTCGGGCTGTCACCGTCTTCCGGGGGATGCTCCGGGTTTCTCCTTCTTGACGCAACCGCTCTTCCACAGGTCCCCCGATCACGGACGTACGAAAGCCCCGCGGCTCACTGCCGGGGGCGACGTCCTCCCTCTGGTATAGGTAAACGGTGTTGACCTGTCAAATCGGTATCTCTGCTCCCGTTTCGGTATGCACGGGGTGTTCCGAGGTGTCAACCTGGAATCCTGAAAGCCAGATCACGGCCGCCAAGGGGTATGCAGATGGACCGTCCGGACGAAACCGGAAGCGGTGCCGGGCCGACGCGCGGCCGCGAAGTGACGAGGGCCCGCATTCTCGCCAGTGCCCGGGAACTGTTCACCGATGAGGGATACGGTTCCGTCTCCTCACGGATGATCGCCTCCCACGCGGGCGTCAACGTCGCGCTGATCAACCGCTACTTCGGGGCCAAACGCGGTCTCCTCACCGAGATCCTGCGCGAGGACGGGGTCTTCCCCGGGTTGATCGAGGGGGACCACGACACCCTCACCCGGCGCCTGGCGGAGCACGCGGTGAGCCGTCTCCACGGCGAGGGGACCGCGCTCCAGCGCGCCCTCGACGACTCGGCGGGCGACCCCGACCTCCAAGCCGTCTACCAGGGGCGGATCACCACCGCGATGATCGACCCGCTCGCCGCCTACCTGGGCGGGAGCGGGGCGCGGGCGCACGGGTCCCTGGTGGCGGCGGTCATGCTGGGGCTGAGCCGGGTACGGCTGGTCGAGGGTGCGACCGCGCTGCGGGCGCTCGACCGGGAGCGGCTCACGGCCAGGATCGAGGCCCTGCTCGACCTGTGCCTGGAGGACTTCACCGAACCCGCCGGCTAGCCGGAGCCAGGAGGCGCTCCGGACCGCCCTCCGCGCCCGTGCCCCTGTGGGCGAAAGCACTTTTCTGGCCGCGCCCCGTTTTCCGTTCTCCGGGGGTTCCTAGCCGTTCTCCGGTCGGTTTCCGCGTTTTCCCGGGCCGCGGATTCCGCAGCGGAGTATTTCCCACCCCGCGCCCTCGGCGCGCCTTGCCGTTTCGGCAAAGGATTTCGGGTTCCGCGCGGCACCCGGGAAGAGTGGGACACGGAGGTGGTCGACATGGCCCACGAGCACACGGGACACGGACACGGACACGGCACGGGGGCGCCCAGTGTGCCGGTGACGGAGCAGGACTGGGACGAGCGCTACGCCGCGGCCCCCGCGATGTGGAGCGGCAACCCCAACCGCCACCTGGTCGCCGAGGCCGAGGGGGCGGTGGCCGGGAGGGCGCTGGACGTCGGTAGCGGGGAGGGCGCGGACGCGGTCTGGCTGGCCGAACGCGGGTGGCGGGTGACCGCGGTCGACATCTCGAACGTGGCGTTGGAGAGGGCCGCCGCCCGCGCGGCGGAACACGGCGCGGAGGTCGCCGGGCGGATCACCTGGAGGCAGGCCGACATCACCGCGTGGTCGCCGCGTGCCGACGCGTTCGACCTGGTGTCGGCGCAGTACATGCACCTGCCCCCGGAGGCGCGTTCGCGTCTGGTCGCCGGTCTCGCCGCGGCGGTCGTGCCGGGGGGAGAGCTCCTGATCGTCGCGCACCACCCGCGCGACCTCGCCGACGGCGTTCCGCGCCCGCCGATCGAGGAGATGTTCTACACGGGTGACGAGCTGGTCGCGGCGCTGCCCGAGAACGGGTGGACCGTGCTGGTCGACGAGGCCCGCCGGGGGGAGCAGACCCTCGACGGCGTGACGTACACGACCCGCGACCTGGTGTTCCGCGCCCGCCGGGACGCCTGACCCGTCCGTCGGCGCCAGGCCGCGGTCCCGGACTGTTCCTCGGCCTCCTGTGGAGCCGGTACCGCCGGATGTGGCCGCTGCTCGTGGTGCACGGCCTGGTCAGCTCGGGGAGCATCCTGCTCGGCCTCCTCTGAGCCGGGCGGCGGTGCTCCGGCCTGGCCGTGCCGCCCGGTTCGGTGCGGGCGGCACGGCGGGTGCGGGACGCGTCAGTCGCGGAGCTTGGCGACGACGTCGATCTCGACGAGGATGTTCGCCAGGTCGGAGCCCACGGTCGTGCGCACGGGGTAGGGGGCGGAGAAGTGCTCCTGGTAGACGGCGTTGAACTCGGGGAAGTCCGCCTTGAGGTTCTCCAGGTGGACGGTCGCCTTGACGACGTCGTCCAGGGTCAGGCCCTGCTCGGCGAGCACGGCGGAGATGTTGGCCAGCACCTGGCCGGTCTGCTCGCCCACGGTCGGCGCCACCAGGCCGGTCTCCGGGTCCTGGGGGCCGAAGCCCGCCGTGTACAGGAACCCGCCCGCGACGACTCCCTGGCTGTACGCGCCGGCGGGAGCGGGGGCCTTGTCGGTACGGATCGCCTTCTTGGACATCGGGGAACTCCTCTGGTCGGGTGTCGCGGACGCATGCGCCCGCCCGTGCTCGTACAGAATCGCAGCCGGTCGGGAGCATGTTTATTGGCAACAAAGTTACCAATTATCTTCGGCGCAGCGTATCTTGGGCCACACCGACCACCGCCCCGGTGTCGCGCCGGAACGGGACCCGGGGCACCGAACGGAGGAACAGTGCAGCCTGAGACGGTACTCACCGGCGGACGGGTCATCGACGGTACCGGGGGTCCGTCCCGGAGCGCGGACCTGGTCCTGCGCGGCGGGCGCGTCAGCGCCGTCGTCCCGCCCGGAGGAGCCCGCGGTGCCGGGAAGACGGTGGACGTGACCGGGCTCGCCGTCGCCCCGGGGTTCATCGACATGCACTCCCACTCGGACCTGGCCGTCCTCGCCGACCCCGGGCACGAGGCCAAGACCCTCCAGGGCGTCACCCTGGAGGTCCTGGGCCAGGACGGCCTCGGCTACGCCCCCGTCACCGACGGCACCGCCGACGAGCTCCGCGCCCAGCTCGCCGGATGGAACGGCACTCCCGACCTCGACCACTCCTGGCGCACCGTCGGCGAGTACCTCGACCGCGTCGACGCCGGGGCCCCCGTCAACGCCGCCTACCTCGTCCCCCAGGGCAACGTGCGCATGGCCGTGCTCGGCGGCGAGGACCGCCCGCCCACCCCCGCCGAACTCGACCGCATGCGCGCGATCGTCGCCCAGGGCATGGCGGACGGCGCGCACGGCCTCTCCAGCGGGCTCACGTACACCCCCGGCATGTACGCCACCGACGACGAGATCGTCGCCCTGCTCGCCCCGGTCCGGGCGGCCGGCGGCTACTACTGCCCCCACCACCGCAACTACGGTTCGAGGGTCGTGGAGTCCTACCAGGAGTGCCTCGACGTCGCCCGCCGCGCGGGCGTCGCCCTCCACCTCGCGCACTGCCACGTCAACTTCCCGCTGAACCGGGGGCGCGCCCCCGAGGTCCTCGCCGCCATCGACGAGGCCACCGGCCGCCACGGACTCGACGTCACCCTGGACAGCTATCCCTACCGGGCCAGTGCCACCTACCTCGGCGCACCGCTGCCCAGTTGGGTGCAGACCGGCGGCACCGCCGCCACCCTGGACCGCCTGCGCGACGCGCCGACCCGGGCGCGTGTCCTGCACGAGATCGAGGTGGAGGGCACCGACGGGAACCACGGCGTCCCCATGGACTGGGACGCCATCGTCATCACCGGCGTCGCCGACCCCTCCCTGTCGTGGGCGGTCGGCTCGTCCGTCGCCGACCTCGCCGAGAAGCGCGGCGAGCACCCCGGGGACCTCTACATGGACCTGCTCGTCGCCGACGAACTGCGGAGCGGCTGCCTGCTCCAGGTCGGTAACGAGGAGAACATCCGCACCATCATGCGCCACGGCGCACACACCGCGGGGAGCGACGGCATCCTCGTCGGCGCCAAACCGCACCCGCGCGGCTGGGGCACGTTCCCCCGCTACCTCGGCCACTACGCGCGCGAACTCGGAATCCTCACCCTGGAGGAGTGCGTCCACCACCTCACCTCGCGGCCCGCCCGCAGGCTGGGGCTCGCCGACCGGGGGGTCGTCCGGCCCGGGGCGGTCGCCGACCTGGTCGTGTTCGACCCCGACACCGTGGCCGCCCGCGCCACCTACGAGGAGCCCCGCCGGTCACCGGAGGGCGTCCACCACGTCCTGGTCTCCGGGGAGTTCACGGTGAGGGACGGGCACCGCACCGACCGCCTGCCTGGCAGGTCCGTTCGGAGGAACCGGGGGTGAGCGCGCACACTGGAGGGGTGCCGTCGGGCACGGCGCCGGCCGGAGGCCCGGCGGAACGGAAGGGGACTCGGGAGTGACGACGAGCGGGATCGACGCGGTCTGCGTCGGCGAGACCATGGCCGTGCTCACCTCGCCCGAGGCGCTCGCGGCCGGCACCCGCCTCCAGGTGGGCACCGGGGGTGCCGAGTCCAACGTGGCCGTCGCCCTGTCCCGCCTCGGGCACGCGTCGGCCTGGGTGAGCAGGGTCGGTGACGACCCCTTCGGCCGGATCGTCACCGACGCCGTGGCCAGGTGGGGTGTGGACGTGCGCGGCGTCGTCGTGGACCCCGGGCGCCCCACCGGCCTGTACGTGAAGGACACGGCTCCCGGCGGCGCGGGGGTCCTGTACTACCGCGCGGGGTCGGCGGCGTCCGCGCTGTCGGCCGCGGACGCCGACCGGGTGTGGTCGCGGGGCGCGCGGATCGTGCACCTGTCCGGTATCACCCCGGCGCTGTCCGCCCGCGCGTCGGCCCTGGTCGAGCACCTACTGGACCGGAGGACCGGCAACGGGGCGCTGCGCTCCTTCGACGTCAACCACCGGCCCGCGCTGTGGGCGCCGAAAGCGGCCGCACCGGTGCTGCTCGACCTCGCCCGGCGCGCCGACGTGGTGTTCGTGGGGCGGGACGAGGCCGAGCGGCTGTGGGGCACACCGACCGCCGAGGACGTGCGTGCGGTGCTGCCGGAGGTCCGGATGCTCGTCGTCAAGGACGCCGAGCACGGCGCGACCTGTTTCGAGGGCACCGGGGCCGTGTTCGCCCCGGCCCCCGAGGTCGAGGTGGTGGAGGCGGTCGGCGCGGGCGACGCGTTCGCCGCCGGGTTCCTGTCGGGGCTGCTCGACGGGCTACCCGTGGAGCGGCGCCTGCGGCTCGGGCACGCGGTCGCCGGCGCGGTCCTGCGCTCTCCCAGGGACACCCTGGAGGTCCTGCCCGACGGCGTCGCCGGGATCCGCGGGCCGGGCGCCGCGGCGGGGGGGTAGGACGCTCCCCCTGGACGGTCGCGGACGCGGGACAGCCCTGTCGGCGGGGGCACAGCTCCTCCCGCCTGGTCCTCTCCCTGACGACGCGATCTATTGACTTTCGATAGAAAACCATTGATTATCGATACATGCACAGGTACTTCACCCACCTCCTCCGCGCCGGCGTCGCCATGGCCATCCTGGTGGGGCTCTTCGGTCAGTTCGCGGTCATCCCGGGGGTGGCGGCCGACGAGGTCGCGCTCTTCCCTCCCTACGCGCCGTTCGCGGTGCCCTACGTGACAGTGGCGATCATCGGCGTCGCCTGCGTCCAGGTCGCCCTCCTCGCGGTGTGGATGCTGCTGGCCATGGTCCAGCGCGACGCGATGTTCACCGAGAGGGCCTTTCTCTGGGTGGACGTCGTCATCGGGTCCACCGTCGTGGCGACGCTGCTCACCGCCGGGGTGACCGTGCACCTGTTCGTGTGGGACATCCCCTCGCCGGGCGACGGCATGGACGTGCTCGGCGCGCTGGGGGCGGCGTTCGTGACCACTTGCGCGGGAGGGGCCTTCGCGATGCTGCTCGTCCTCATGCGCGGCCTCCTGCGCAAGGCGACGGACCTGCAGACCGAGATCTCCGAGGTGGTCTGATGGCGATCGTCGTCGAACTGGACCTTCTGCTCGTCCGACGCAACATGTCGGTAGGGGAGTTCGCCGAGGCCGTCGGGATCACGCCCGCGAACGTCGCCGTCCTGAAGAACGGCCGCGCCAAGGCGGTCCGCTTCACCACCCTCGACGCGATCTGCCGCGTGCTGGACTGCCAACCCGGTGACGTCCTGCGCTGGGTGCCCGACGACGACAGGCAGGCCGCCGGCCGGGGATAGCCGGTCCTTTCCGCCCGTCGGTCCCGTCCTGGTGCCGAAGGCGGCCCCGCGGCGGCCGGGCGGGCACGGGGCCCGGCCGCCACGGGGCCCGGCCGCCACGGGGCCCGGCCGCCACGGGCGGGCCCCGTGCGACGGGCGCGGTGCGGCGGACTCAGCCGATGACGATGGCCCCGGCCAGGACCGGGTCGCCGAAGCTCACGGTGCCGTGCCCCGAGGCCAGGGCGCGGCTGCCCTGGCAGCTCGTGCCGGAGAAGAGCGCGAACTTGACCTTGGCCTCCGTCGAGACCTCGGTGACGCCGCCCTGCCCGGTCTTGAGGGCGCGGCAGCCGCCGTTCTCCACGGTCTGCTGGTAACCCGACTCGAAGGTGATCCGGACCGGGGACGCCTGGTCCTCTCTGCTCGACAGCCCGGCGATCGCTCCGGCGATGGTGGCGGACATGGTGGCGAGGTTCGCAGGGCGGATCGGCACGGGACTCCCCTTTTCAGCCGGGTTCGCACGGGCACGACGGCGCCTGGCGAGTGCGGAGATGGTTACTCTGTGTCATTTAGCTACAGGGCCACGCGAAAGGTGAGGAGCCCCGGCGGAGTGTCGGCGGATTTCTCCTGACCGCAACGGGCGTTGTCCGACCGAAGCACCACGGATAGGATGCGTGTCGACCCGCAAACGCGGAGAAAGCCAGGGAGGAGGGCGGCATGGGCCTCCTTCTCGCGTTCTTCGAGTTCCTCATGCTGGGCTTCGTGCCCTCCGAGCTGCTGCCCGCGCCCGGGTCCCTGGCACTGCTGGTCGCCGCCGTCGGCGCGGCCATAGCCCTGTTCGTCCTCCACGGCGCCGCGCTCTGGCCCGTCGGTGACACCGCCACGGGCGACGCGCACGCGATGCGCCGCAGGTCGGCGCGCCTGCCCGTGCTCACGCTCCGGGACCCCGACGCGGCCGGGCGGCCCCGTCCGAGGGCTCCCGGCGCGGCCCTTCCGGCCGCTCGCTGACCGTTACGGCACACCCGTACGACGACCGTTCCACGCGTGTGCACGCGCCCCCTGCGGCGCGGTCCGAGCGGCCTGACGTCTGTCTCCCACCCCAGACGAAGGGCCGACCCACCTTGTACAGCCTCGGGCCGATCGCGGCCGCCATGACCCTGCTCTCGGCGATCCTCGCCACGTTCACCACCCTGCTCACACCGCTCACCGGGGCTCTGGCCACCGGGCTCGCGGTGGTGGCACTGACCGTCGTCGTCCGCCTCCTGCTCGTCCCGCTGGGGGTGATGCAGGTCCGCGCGGAGAAGACGCGGGCGCGTATCGCGCCGCGCCTGGCGGAGATCACCGCGAAGCACCGGGACAACCCCGAGAAACTCGTCACCGAGCAGCGCAGGGTGTACAGCGAGGAGGGCACCTCCCCGCTCGCGGGCTGTCTGCCCGCCCTCGCCCAGATGCCCGTGGTCGTGGCCCTGTACGGGGTGTTCATCGGTGCGGGGGGAGCGGACGACCCGATGCTGGCGCACACGTTCGGCGGCGTCGAGCTGGGCGCGACGATGGCGGCGAGTGCCGACGGGGTCCTGGTGGCCCCGGTGTTCGCGGTGCTGATCGGCCTGATCGCGCTCGTGGCGTGGGCGAACCGCCGCTACCTGATGCTCCCCGTGATGCGGGCGAACGCGGCGGCCAACCCCGGTATGCCGCAGCTCACCGGGCCGCTGACCTACATGCAGTACACGACCGTCGTGATCGCCGCGTTCGTTCCGCTCGCCGCGGCCCTCTACCTGCTGACCTCCACGGGGTGGGCGCTGGGCGAGCGCCTCCTGCTGCGCCGCCTGCTCCCGGACTGACCGGCCGCCCGCGCGCCCCGTACGCCGTGTTCTGCCGCGGTGCGGGTCAGAACTCGACCGTGACGCAGGCGAGGCGGTCCCCGGCGGTGCCCGCCTCGCCGTGCTCCGTCATGGTGTGCTGCTCGTGCAGCACGAGGGACTGGGCCTCGCCCTCGCGGAACTCCCAGTCGACGGTGGCCGAGGCCTGGGCGCTGCCGCCCTCGTCCGTGGTGAAGTCGAGCCAGACCTCGTTCTCGGGGTTGGCGTACGCGGGGTCGGACGAGGGCTCGTCCTCGGACGCGGCCGGGTCGGGGTCGTTCTGGTAGTGGGGGCCGGCGTCCTCCGGCTCGGCCCCGCAGGGCTCGGTGTGCACGTGGGCGCCGAAGTCGCGGTCGGCCTCCAGACTGGTGCCGGTGAACTGCACGTACGTCGCCCCGTCCTGGACGCGGACCTGTACGTCGGAGGTCGCCCCCTCGGGCACGGCGGTCTCGTCGTAGGTGACGGCCCCCACGCCCTCGGCAGGCGTCATGAAGATGGAGGCGGTCACGCTGGGGGACGCGGTCGGCTGGGAGACCGGCGGGGCCGAGGACGCCGAACCGTCGCTGGTCTCCTGGTCTGCCTGCGCGCACCCGGTGGCGAGGAACGCGGTCAGGGCCAAGCCGACGGTGAGCGGTGACGTGCGCATGGCGGAACTCCCGGTGTGTTCTCGACGGTCGTCCGCAACATTACCCAAGGTGATGAATGGATAACTAGTCGTGCGGAACGTGAGGTGTCGGGGGTGGGAAGGCCGTCCTGAGTGTGAAGGCCGCGGGGGAGGGGCCGTTTTCGCGCAACAGGTCGAGACGCCTTCCGGCCTCCTCGACAGTGGGGATCGTAGCGGGATGGGACACTGGTCTGCGACCACGACCCCTGCCGAACAGGCGACATGCGAACGATCAGACGCGGCGGCGAGCACGAGCTGGAGATCAAGAGGTCCAGGTTCGTCTGCGCCCTGGCCAGGGTGGACGGCGAGGACGCCGCCCGCGCCTTCATCGCCGAGCGGCGCAAGGAGCACTGGAACGCCTCCCACAACTGCACCGCGTACGTCCTCGGGGACGACGGCGGCGTCCAGCGCTCCAGTGACGACGGCGAACCCGCGGGAACCGCGGGCGTGCCCATGCTGGAGGTGCTCAGGCACCGGCGGCTGACCGACACCGTGGCCGTGGTCACCCGCTACTTCGGCGGGACCAAGCTCGGCGCCGGAGGGCTGATCCGGGCCTACGGCAACGCCGTCTCCGCCGCCGTGGACGAGATGGGGGTCCTGGAACGGCGGCGCCTCCTCGTCGTGGACGTGTTCGCCGACTACGTGCTCGGCGGGCGCCTGGAGAGCGACCTGCGGGACTCGTCGCTGACCGTGCGCGGGGTGGCCTACGAGGACCGGGTCCGCATCGAGGTCGCACTGCCCGAGACCGACCTGGAAGGTTTCGGTCTCCGCCTGGCCGAGCTCACCGGGGGGAGGGCGGAGTTCGAGGTGAGGGGCGTCACGATCGTCGAGGTCGAGCCCTGATCCCACCGGGCGCCACGTTCACGTGGCTGTAACGGTGGTGGTCCATCTGTATCGGCGGACCACGGCGCGGCTTAGGATTTGCCGTAAACGTCATCGTTCGTGGGGAGAAAACGTCCATGCGCAGCTCACGGGTGCCCCAGGCCCTCACCTGCGGCCTCGCGGCGCTGCTGGTCGCCGGGTGCACCGGCGATCCGGAGCCTCCCGCGCCCTCTCCGGAGGCGGAACCCGCCCCGGTCCCGACCTCGTTCGGAGGCGAGGCACCGCCCGGTGTCGAGGGCGAGGTCCTTCGGTACCTGCACGGTGACTCCGCCGGCACCCACGACATCCTCGACGACCCCCTCGGCGTGCGGATCAGCCCGGTCGGGGACGCCTTCCTGGTCAGCTCCGGCGGCGAGGACCGCCACCTCCTGCACGACGCGGCGACCGGAGACACCCTCTGGGAGGGCGAGGCGCGCTTCCGCGGCTTCGACTCCGGCTCCGACGGCGCCAGGGTCCTGTCGATGGCGGACCCCGACGGCGCCCCGTTCGTCCTGGACTCCCGCGGCGAGCCGGTGTGGGAGCCCGAGGAGGAGGGCGACGCCTACCTCGACGGGCTGGGGGTGCGGCGTCCCGGCGGGTGGAGCGCGGAGGAGCCCCACGGGGAGTTCACGCTGCTCGACGCCGACGGTGGGGAGCTGTGGTCCTACGACTTCGCCGCGCCCGAGGAACCCGAGGAACCCGAGGAGGCCGAGGGGTCCGAGGCCCCCGACGACCCCTCCGGGGACGGTGACGACCCGGACTCCGACGACGACGCCGGGGAACCGGCGCTGGGCGTGCCCGTGGCAGCCCGGAACGACCTGGTCCTGCTGGCGTCCGGCGGCGCCTCCCTGCACGCACGCTCCGTCGGGGCCGACACGGCGGGCGAGGAGCTGTGGACGGTCGACGGCGAGGACGGGGAACTGGGCCTGGACACCTCCGGCCTCGTCCTCCCGCCCCAGGTGATGGGCTTCTACCCGCTGCCCGACCCGGAGGGGGGCGACGGGGGCGGGGGAGCCGACGCCACGGACGGTGCGACGGACGGGACCGACGCGACGGACGAGGAGACCGAAGCCGACGGCGGTGCGGACGACGCGGTCATGCTGCTGCGGTGGGCCCAGCCCGAAGCGCCCTCCACGCTCTCCGCCCACGACCCCGAAACCGGCGACCTGCTGTGGACCCTGGAAGAACCGGGCACCAACCCGGCCGCAGGGGCGTTCGACCCGGCCGGGACCGTCGGCAACCTGTACGACGCCGCCACCGGAACCCTCTTGCTGCCCCAGGCGAGCGGGGAGGCCACCACGGTCGCCGTCGACCTCGCCGAGGGAGAGGTCCTCTGGGGACTGGAGCAGGAGGACGGGTCGATCTCCCCGGCCTTCGCCTTCGACGGGCTCGTCTACGGCGACTCCCGCGGCAACACCGGCGCGGACGAACAGCTGGTGCTCGACGCGGTCACCATGGACGTGGTCGGCGACGACCTCTCGGCGTACGTGGAGGGGATCACCGACAGCGGGTACGCCATCCTCGTCCACGACCGGCAGCGCTTCGTGTACGGTCCGACGCCGGAGGACGCGCCCGGGGAGGACCCCTCCGCGACGCCGACGGACGGGCCCGGGGGCGAGCCGGACACCGACCCGGCGGAGTCCCCCGGCGACGGGGGTTGACCGGGCCCGGGTCCGGGCCGCGCGTTCGGAAGGGGACTCCGGTCGCGGTGCCTTACAAAGCACCACAAAACAACATTGACTGTGCTATCGGTGCACTGGTAGACATTCTGTGCCTTCATCCTCTCCCCGGCCCCTGATCCGCGCCGAATCCCCCGTCGACGCAGATCCGGTGTCCGCCGGCCGGCGGGATGGTGAGCCACTCGCAAACGGGAGCCAAGCATGGTGGACCCCTCCTCCGACTCCGCGGCACACGCACCGCCGGCTCCTCGCCCCGCCCCCCTGCGGCGCTGGGCGCGGGCGGTCGGTGAGCGCACGCGCTCCCACGCCTCGGGTATCACCGTCTCGCTCCTCGCGGCGGCCGTCGTCAGCTCCGTCCTCGGGACCGGGGCCGTCGGGCGCGCCGACGAGATGTCCGACGGCACCGTCTGGCTGTGGACCAGCCCCGTCGGCGAGGCCGTCCGGGTCAACGGGAACAACGCCGCGGTCGACCTCGTGGCCTCCCTGCCCGAAGCCGCCGGCGTGGACGTCCAGGTCGTCCAGAACGACGAGTACCTGCTGCTCTACGACCCCGCCACCGGCAAGGTGACCTCGGTCGACCTCCGACGCATGGGGTTCTCCGGCGTGCTCGAACTCGGGAGCGACGGCGACTTCGGCCTCGTCCTGGGGGAGGACACCGCGGCGGTGATCGACCGCGCCACGGGTGAGATCAAGGCGGTCGACCCGGCCACCCTCCAACCCACCGGGGCCACGCTCAACGTTCCGGCGCCCCTGACCGGTGGCGCGTTCGACGAGTCCGACACCCTCTGGCTCGGCGTGCCCACGCAGGGCACGGCCGTCGGCGTGCGGATCCAGGACGAGGACGCCGCCATCACCGAGACGCTGGCGGTGGCCGAGCCCGGAACCGACATCGCCATGACGGTCCTCGACGACGGCGCTCTCGTGACCGACCCCGGGGGCCGGCGCGTGGTGGCCGTGCGCGGTGACGGCGACCCCGTGGTCACGGACGCGCCCGTGGCGCTGGAGGGGGCCGAGATGCCCACCCGCACCCACGGCGACGTCGTCGCGGTGACCCTGCCCGGGGACGGCGAGGTCGTCACCGTCACCGACCCGGCCGGGTCCGCCGAGATGGGGCACTTCTCCGTGGGCGACGGTGGCGGCACGGCGACCGCCTACGAGGGCCGGGTCTACGTGCCGTTCCCCGACGAGGGGACGGTCCGCGTCTTCGACGCGCAGGGCGCCGAGCTCAACCCCGTCTCCCTGCCCGGGGCCGAGGGCCCCCTTGACCTGGAGGTACGGGAGGGGCACCTGTACATCAACTCCCCCCACACCGGTGTGGCCGCCATCGTCGACCCGGACGGCGGGGCCACCGTCGTCGACAAGGCCGACCCGCCTCCCGGCCCGGGTGACGCGGACGGCGGCGCTCCCGCGCCGCAGCCGCTGCCGGGCGGGAACGTCGAGGAGCAGCCGGAGACCGAGGGCAGTGTCCCCGACCCGGGTGCGGAGGCCCCGGAGCCCGGGGGCGACGCGGACACGCCCGGGGAGCCGTCCGCGCCCGCCTCGGAGCCCACCCCCGCGGGGGCGGGCGATCGGGACCCCGCCCCGGACGAACCCGACGCGGGGGAGGCGCCCGGCGCGCCCACGCCCGTGTCCGTCACCGCCGGGGACGGCTCCGCGTTCCTGAGCTGGCCGGAGGCCTACTCGCCGGACGCGCCCGTGGACGAGTACCAGATCACCTGGGCGGGAGGCAGGGTCACCGTCGGCGGAGACGAGCTGGACACCGAGGTGACCGGCCTCACCAACGGCTCCACCTACCGGTTCATGGTCCGCGCGGTGAACTCCCACGGCACCGGGCCGGCCGGGCAGACCTCCGAGATCGTGCCCGGCCCGCAGGCCCCGGACGCCCCCGCCGGCGTGACGGCCACGGCGTCGGGCAGCGGCACGGCCACCGTCTCCTGGGACGCGGTCGAGGGTGCCAACGACTACCTGGTCGCCACCAGGTCCGACTCCGGCGACAACCCCAGCGACCGCACCTCGGGGCAGACGTCCGTGGACGTCGCGGGGCTGTCGCCCGGCGAGACCTACACGTTCACCGTCACCGCCCGCACGGAGGGCATGGTGAGCGGGGAGTCGACCGACAGCGACCCGCTCACCATGCCCGAGGTGCAGTTGGGCGCGCCGTCGGGCGTCTCGCACGCGGTCTCCGGGAACAACGTCACCGTGACCTGGTCCCAGGTCGACGGCGCGGCGGAGTACACGGTCACGCCGCACGGCGACGGGGGGCTCGGCGCCGTGACGGTGACCGGCTCCTCCGCCGGGGGCGGGCAGCTCTCCCACACCCTCGGGCGCGGGGCGACGGGACGCTGCTACTCCTTCACCGTGGTCGCCGTGGGAGCGGACGGGACCGCCGCCGACTCCGGTACCAGTAGCCAGTCCAGGTGCGAACAGGAGTTCAGATGACCCCCCGCTGGAAACGGCTCCGGAGGACCTGGGCGGGCGCTGCCGTCGTGGCCGCCGCCGTCCTGGTGATGTCCTCGGCCACCGCCGCCCAGGGCGCCGACCCCGAGGCGCTGTGCAACGCGTCCAGACCCGGGGGCGCGCTGCAGTACACCAACGACGCCGAGGGATGGCCCAAGCCCCTCCCGAACGGGCAGGGCAACGTCTACCTCTACTACGAGAGCGCGACCGGGCACAACTGCGCCGTGACCGTCAGCAGCGGCGGCTACGCGGACATCGGTATCCGCCGCACGGACGGTGCGGGCGGCGCGCAGTGGCTGACCGGCTCCGGGAGCGCCGGGCCGGTCTACGTCCAGGCGGAGGAGGCCTGCGTCGACGTGTCGGGGGCCGCCGGTGACCGATCGGCCACCTGGTCCGGCGTCAACTGCGGAGGCTGACCGGACCCAGTCCGGGGTTCGGGTCGCGGTGCGCCGGACTGCCGGACCGCCGGACGGGGCACCCGCCCTCCCGGGCGGTTCCCTCACCCCGTACCGCGCTCCGTGCACGCCTCCTCCGAGGGGGCGACCTCGTCCGCGCTCAGAACGGCGATGACGACGAAGCAGTACTCCCCGGCGGCGTCGAGGCCGGTCACCCGCGCCTCCGCCGTGCCCGGCCCCACCTCGGTGAGCGCGGCGTAGGTGTCGCCCGCAGGGCCGCCCACCACGTGGTGGGGCGCGCCCTCCCCGGCGTTGTCCTTCCACGTGAGGACCACGGTCTCGCCGGAGTCCTCCATCTCGACGTCCGTGGGGGCCGCCTCCCGGGAGACGGCGGCGTGCGGGGCCGAGGAGGGGTCGGCCGGAGCGGACCCGGCGCCTGCCGGGTCCTCCGCGGGCTCCGTGAGTCCGACCGACGCCAGGAGTTCGGCGACCGGGCCCGGGTACACGAACGCCACCAGCCCCAGGGCGATGACGGCGATCGCCGTCGCGGACACGACCACCTGGACGAGGCGCAGCCGCCGCGACCGCGGTTCCCCGGCCTCGCGGGTGCCCGGCGGGGGCGGGAGTCCGCGGTCCGGTGCCGACCGGTGCGGGACCGGCCGGTGCGGAGCGTGACCGGCCGGGGCCGCGTACGGGGTGCCCGCACCGAACGCCGGGGCGGGCGGGGGCGCGGGGGCGTTCCGGGGCGGTTCCCACTCCACCAGCCCCCGCCAGGGGTCCGCGTCGTGGCCCGGGGGCGGGGCGGGCGCGGCGTGCGGAGTTCCGGCGGGCTCCGACGCGGGGGAGGACGGCCCGGGGGCGTCCGCCGTCGGTGCCCCCGAGTGTTCCGGTGCGGCCTCGGGAACAGCGGGTGCGGCGGGAGCGCTCGGTGTCGGGACCGGCGTGGACGTCGGGACCGCGTCCGGCACGTCCGGGGCCTCGACGTGTACCGGGGTTCCGGCGGCGGTCGTCTCCGCCTCTCCGCGGGCAGCCGCGGCCAGGGCCGCGGCGAAGCCCTCCGCGTCGGCGAAGCGGTTTTCGGGACCAGCGTCGAGCGCCCGGGCGATGGCCGCGACCAGTGGGGCGGGCAGACCGGCACGCGGCGGCCCCGGCGCCTGGCCGCCGAGCACGCGCTCCCGGTAGCCGAAGGGGTCGGCGGCGGCCTCCGCGCCCTCGCCGAACGGGGGGCTTCCCGCCAGCAGCTCCCACAGGGTGGCGGCCAGGCGGTAGACGTCGGAGGCGGCGGTCGGCGGCTCGCCCCGCACCACCTCCGGCGGGGTGTGGAGCAGCGCGTCGGTGCGCGGCCCGACCGGCGGCGGGAGCGCACCGTCGGGCAGCACCGCGCCCGCGTCCGCGAGGACCGCCCCCTCCTCACCGGCCAGCACGTTGGAGGGCTCCACGGCGTGGTGGAGCAGGCCCAGGGCGTGCACGCCCGCCAGGGCGGCGGCCACGTCCAGGCCGACGCGTACGACCTCGTCCACAGGCAGCGGGTGGCGGTCCCGCAGGATCCGGCCGTAGTCCCCGCCACCGTGGTACCCCATGGCCACGAACGGGCGCCCCGACGTGGTCGAGCCGTGGTCGACGACCCGCACCACCCCCGGCACACCGGACACCCGGCGCAGGCGCTCGGACTCGGCCCCGCCGTCCGGGCCGCGCAGGACCTTGACGGCGACAGGTTCCCCGCCCGCGTCCGGGACGGCCCGGTAGACGGTCGAGGCGGTGCCGCGGTGCAGCACCTCCAGGGAGTGGAACCCCGGGACGAGGCTGCCGCCGCCGGCCCCCGTGCTGTTCCCGGAACCCGTGCTACTCATGGAACGCCCCTTCCCCGCCGTGCGGCGGGCGACGGTCGGAGGAGGACGTCACGGCGCCCGCCAGAACAGGGGACGGGGATCGAACCACCAGGCCAGCCTCCTGCCGCGGCCGAGCGTGCGCCGCAGCGCGCGGGACTGGCGGCGGACCCCGTCGGTGATGTGCGCGGCCTCCGTCTCGGAGAGCCCGGAGCCGGGGGCGAAGCCGACCCGGTTGACAGCCCCGCCGAGGCGCCGCAGGTCGACCCGCGCCCACTCCCGCCCCTCCTCGGGCAGGAGGTCCTGGACGAGCGCCACGGTGTCGCCGACGGTGTGCCCCGGCTGCGGCGCGCTCGCGCACTGGCGCAGGTGGTCGCGCAGTTCCCGCCACGCGCCCAGCACGCGCCGGTCGGGGGAACCGGGCCGCAGCCGCCACCGGCTCCGCGCCAGCCGCAGCGCCGGCACGGCGCACACGGCGGCGAGCAGCGCGCCCCCGGCGGACAGGAAGGGCCACAGGGGCGCCGCCTCGCGGTCCCCCTCCGGCGGGGTGCCGGGGTCGGCGTCGTCCTCCAGGCTGTTCGCGTCGTCCGACTCCTCGGGGGCCTCCGCCTCGGCGGCGCCGGAGGAGGACTCCTCTGCCTCGTCCTCCCCCTCCTCCCCGGGCGTGACGGAGAAGGGGACCCACCCCACACCGTTGAAGTACACCTCGCCCCACGCCAGAGCGTCGCCGGTCAGCACCGTGCGCACGCCGTCCCCCCCGTCGGTGCCGGAGCCGAACCCCACGACGACGCGGCTCGGCAGGCCCGCCGCGCGGGCGAGCATGGCGAAGGCGCTCGCGAACTGCTCGGAGGTCCCTCCGCCGCCCTCCTGCCCCGGCGGGGCCAGCATGCCCGCCACGTTGGCGTAACCGTGGCCCCCGGGGGTCTCCGCCGAGAAGTAGTGGGACTCCCGCAGGTACTCCGAGAGCAGGACGGCCCGCTCGTACGGCGACCCCTGGCCGGCGACGGCGGCCGCCACGTCGTTCAGGACCGTCGGCGCCCCCGGGGGGAGCTCGCGGTAGCGGTCGAAGACCGTGTCGGCCGGAACGGACGCCTCCGCGAGTTCGGCCGCCCTCCAGTCCGCCACGTCACCGGTGACCTCGTAGCGCGCGCCCGCGATGCCGCCGTCCGCGCTCACCACCGTCCCCGAGACCGCGTCGTAGCCCAGGGGTTGGAGTCCGACCCGGCGCGGAACCCCCACGACCGGCGCCCAGCCGCCCGGCAGGTCGTCGCCGACGGAGATCTCCGCCCGGACACCGGTCGCGTGCGGCGGTGGCGGCACGGGATCGGGAAGCACCTCTCCGGCCGCGCGGTAGCCGCCCTCGGGCAGCCAGGTGGTCCCGGTGAAGTCCGCGAGGGCGACCCACCGCAGGTCGACCGGTTCCTCGGACCGGACCGTGAGCAGCGGCTCGTCCGGCTCGGCGGCCCAGGCCGACAGGTAGCCGAGCGGGTTGAGGGCCGCCTCCGGCGCGAGGGGAGGCCGCACGGCCTCGCGCGGGTCGCCCGGATCCACCTCCCAGGAGGCGAGCAGGACGGGACCGCCGAACACGGTGGCGGTGGCCGCCAGCGCCGCCGCGAGCACGGTCGTCAGGACCCGTCCGAGCCGCCCGGGCGGGTGCGCCTCCGGGGCGTCGACCTCGATCCGCAGGTCCTCGGGCCCCGTGCGCCCCCGCGCGGCCGACCGGTCGTCGGAGGACGCCGCCATGAGCAGGATCGCGGCGACCGCGACCAGGCCGATGGAGGGGAACCCCGGCGGGGCCACGGGGCCGTTGAGGACGACGGCGCCGACGAGTGCGAGGAGACCGGGGAGGACGGCCAGGGCGGGCCGGTTTCCCTGCCAGAGCAGTACCGACGCGACACCGGTGATCCAGGTGGCCAGGAGTGGCAGCGTCAGGGTGTCCACGCTCAGGGGTGTGGGCGCCGCGCTGGTCAGGATGCGGGCTCCGGAGTGGAGGAGGGCCTCCACCGTCCCTTCCAGCACGCCCGTCCCCTGGCCGGGCAGTCGGACCGCGCACACCACCACGCCCGCCAGTGGCAGGGGCAGCCCGACGAGGATCCCGGCGAGCGGAGCCAGTCGGGCTCGGGCCGCCAGGGTCACGGCGACGGAGAGCAGGGCGCACAGAGGCAGCACCGCGTAGACGGGTCCCGGTTCGGCGTAGCCGGGCGCGAGGGCGACGCCCCCCGCCGCGGCGGCCATGACCAGGCCGGCGGCGGCCAGGAGGGCGCGGAGGAGTGCGCCCGGCCCCCTCCCGGGGGCGGGCGCGGTCTCCGGGGGGCGCGGCGGGGTCAGCGTGGCCATGACGTCTCGTTCCAGCGTTCGACGAACCCCGCCGCGTCGCCGGCGGTGAGCAGGGTGACCGACGCGGGGGCGCTCGGCCGGCCCTCCGCGCCGACGGTCACCGCGACCAGGGCCGAGTAGTGGTGTCCGAGCTCGCCGAACGACCGCAGCTCGGTGGTGGTGAGCGCACCGCTCACCAGGACGGCCGTGTCCCCGGCGGGCCGGGTCCGGGCCAGGCGGAAGGCCTGCGGGAGGTCGGCGTCCGGGGCTGGCCGCGCCTCCGACAGCAGGTCGAGCAGCGGGGGCAGTCCCCCGGTGCTGTCGCGCCCCCGGCCGCTCACCAGGCTCATCTCGCAGTGCAGCGACGCCCGCACACCGGTCGCGAGCACCGAGGCGGCAGCGCTCGCCACCCCGTCCAGGCGCTCCTCTCCCCCGGCCGTGGGCCGGTCGTCGACGATGACGTGGAGGCGGGGCTGGGAGGTGTCGATGTACTCCCGCACGACGAGCTTGTCCAGCCGCGCGGAGCTGCGCCAGTGGACCAGCCGCAGGTCGTCGCCGGGCACGTAGTCGCGCAGCGAGTGGAAGGTCTGTGCACCCGCCGGGGCGCCGTCGGCCGTGCCCTCCGGGTCGGCCACCCGGCCGACCGGGACGGTGCGCAGGCGCTCCCACCGGGGATGGACCCACACCTGGTCGGTGCCGCCGAACTCCCGGTACACCGCCGCGAGCCCCAGCGGGTCCGCGCGTCCGGCCCGGAGGGGGCCCAGGGAAACCACTCCGCGCCGGGTCGCCCTGACCCGGTACTCGGACTCGCCCGCGGCGCGCGCGCCCAGGGGCGGCAGCCGGACCGGCCGTTCGCCCCCGTGGCCGCGCACGGGCTCGACCACGCGGACGGAGCGCCGGCCGGAGTTGCGCATCTCCAGGCGGACGCGCAGGGTGGACCCCGGAGAGGTGCGGGGGGAGGGGAGCGAGCGCCGGACCGCGACGGCGGCGGGACGCCCCACGACGAGCGACGCCACGGCGACCGCGGTCACGGCCACGCCGCCGAGCAGCGCCAGCTCCTGGTATTGGGACACGACGCCCACCGCGAGGAGGACGAGGCCCGCCCCGACGACGAGCCATCCCCGGACGGTCGGCATCAGCGGCCCGCCGGGTCCCCGGCCGTTTGCGGGGACGGCGCGGGGGTCTCGCGGAGGATCTCCTCCAGGACGTCGGTCCCGGTACGGCCCCCGACCGAGGCCTCGGGGGACAGCACCAGGCGGTGGGCCCATACCGGCTGGGCCAGAAGCTTGACGTCCTCGGGCTCCACGAAGGGGCGGCCCGAGACGAGCGCGAGCATGCGGGCCGTCCTCGCCATGGCCACCGTCGACCTGGTCGACAGGCCCACGCTCAGCTCCCGGTGGTCGCGTGTGGCGTGGGCGACGCGGAGCACGTACTCGTAGACGGAGTCGTGGACGAACACCCGCCGGGCGTCGCTCCGCATGGCGGCCATCCGCTCGGCGTCGACGGTCGGCTTCAGGTCCTCGGGCGTGGTGAGCCGGTCGCCCCTGATGATGGCGAGTTCGGACGCCGGATCGGCGTAACCGAGGGTGAGGCGGACCAGGAACCGGTCCAGCTGGGCCTCGGGGAGCCGGTACGTGCCCGACATCTCCACGGGGTTCTGCGTCGCCACGACGAGGAAGGGGGAGGGGACGCCGTGCTGGACCCCGTCGACGGTGACCGCCCGCTCCTCCATGACCTCCAACAGGGCCGACTGGGTCTTGGGCGAGGCCCGGTTGATCTCGTCGGCGATGACGACGTTGGCGAACACGGGGCCGGGGCGGAACTCGAACTCGCGGGTCCCCTGGTTGAAGATCGTGACGCCGCTGATGTCGGAGGGCAGGAGGTCCGGGGTGAACTGGATGCGCCGCCAGTCGCCGTTCGCGCTCGCGGCGATGGCGCGGGCCAGGGTGGTCTTGCCGGTGCCGGGTACGTCCTCCAGCAGGATGTGGCCCTGGGTGAGCATCGCGACCAGCGCGAGGCGTACGACATCGGACTTGCCCAGGACCGCTGCCTCGACGGAGGCGGCGATGCCGTCGAACTCATCGGCGCGGATGACCGCGTCGTCGGAGGACAGGGGGGAGTCCGAGGGGGGGAAGACGTGGGTGTTCATGGAGAGGGCGTCTTTCCGCGTGAAGTGCTGGAGGTGGAGCGCCACCGCCGTTCCCGGCGGCGGGGAGGCGTGTCAGCGGGAGAACCCGGGGCAGGCGGTCACCAGCGTGAAGATAGCGCGATCGAGGCGAAAGCGCACGAGTCGGTAGTGACGGGACGGACCGCCCCCGAGGGAGCGGCCCGGGGGCGACGGCGTCACGAGGGTAAGGCCTGCGCACCCTTGACGGTCTTCCTCAACCCCAGGCTCGGGGTGCCCATCCCGTAGGCCTGGGACGCGCTGACGGCACCTGCGGCGATCGCGGCGATCGCGCCCAGCATCCCGGTGGGATTGCTGGCCGCAGCCGACAGGACGGCCGCGCCGGCGCCCACGGCCAGGCCGCCGAAGGCCATGAGGCCCTTGGCACCGGCTTTCGCACCCAACTTGAGACCGCCCAGGAACGCCCCCTTGGCGAGGCCCTTCCAACCGCCTCTCGCGGTGAGCCAGGCCCCACCCCGGGTGGCGGCTGCGGTGCCCGCCCTCTGTGCGAGCAAACGAACGCCGTGACCTGCTGCGATGCCGACAGCGGCCAAAATCGGAAAGGCCATGTGAATCATCCTCTCGATCGGATCATGGAACACGGGGACGGGCCGTCACGCCGCGAAGCTGTCCTCATCGCCGGAGGAGTCGGGGCTGATCCGGACCGCTCCCACGAAGACGGACTGGTAGTGACCGCTTTCGATCGATACCTCGATGATGTGCTTACCCGGAGCCGGAGCATGGATCATCTGCCCTCCACCGCTGTACATACCGACATGCGACGGGAAGGGCGATCCGCCGGGGTAATGGAAGAAGACGAAGTCTCCCGGCTGCAACACCGAGACGTCGAGCGTGTCCCCCTGGTCCCGGTTCAGCACTGCATGGGCCGTTGCCGCCACGTAGCCGTTGTCCGGGTCGGGCGCACCGTAACCGGGTCCGGGCTCACCCATGTTCCACTGGGAATCGGTCACCCTGGGGATCTTCACCCCTGCGGAGTCCCACGCAGCCAGGAGAAGGCCGGAGCAGTCGTATCCGCTGGGACCCACCCCGCCCCAGACATAAGGGGTCCCGATCTTGTCCCTCACGAACTCCACCACGGTGCGGTGCCTCTCCCCGACGCCGCCCAGGAAGGCGGCCTGCGTCGCGCCGCCGCCCCGCTCCTCGCAGTCCCGGCCCTGACCCGAGGCCGAGGAGACCTGTTGGAGTGAGGGTGACTGCGGAGCGATGCCGGAGTCGCGGTAGTAGTCGTGCACCTCCAGTACCTGCGCGACGTACCACGGGGCGGGATTGTGCTTGTAGATCGTGCACTCGGTCGGGGTCATGTCCCCTTGCCCCGGGCAGACGGAGCCCGATCCGTTCTTCTCGGCCTCTTTCTTGTAGTAGGCGAGCCGGAACGCTCCAGAGGTGATGTTGTCCTGCGGGTCCCACACGTTGACTTCCCCGTCACCGTTTCCGTCGACGCCGAAGTAGGGGACGACCGTCCCGGGATATTTCGAATCCGGACCCATACCCGGATTGGGATCCCCCAGCCTGTACGCGGGGCGGTTCGAGACAGCCTCACTCGGTTCTCCGCCCCACGCGTTCGACGCGGCGCCAACCCTGTCACGGGGTGGTCGTTCGTCGTTCGGGCCGTTGAGAGGGTCGAGTACTCCGAACTGGACGATTCCGGCCGCACCGTAGGGGTTGCGTTCCCCTGGTTCCAGGCCGGTGGGCCAGGCGGGGTCCCCGGACCTGTACTGGCTGTTCTGGGTCTCGATCGCGCCGACCGCCGCGACGATCTCCCAAGAGATGCCATAGGTCTCAGCGGCGGTGAGGTGCATCCGCAGGATGTTCTCTGGAATGTCCACCCGGACGGACTTGTTTGGAGGGGCGCCATTCTCTCCGTGTGAGCTGATCGTGATCGTCGTGGCCGAGGACGACGAGGACGCCTGGACGATACCGGACGACGAGGTCGCCGAGTCGGCCCCGCTCGCGGTGGTGCCGGTGGTCGGGCCGCACATGGTGGCGGCGTAGGCGATGCCCCCCATGACCGCGAGCGCCGTGACGCCGCCCCCGACCCGTGCGGTCGCGTTGCCCCGGTCGCCGTCGCGTCCGGACCGGGGGAGGAAATCGCGTACTCGTAGCCAGCTACCCGCCGTGGCGGCGGAGACGGTGCGAATGCCGCTCATGCGCCTTCACCGTCGTTTCCGATGGACGCGTCCTGGAAGGCGTAGACGGCCCAGCTGTCGTCTTCGGGAACCATGGTGACCGCGTAGGCGAGGGGCTCGGACGCTTCGTCCTCTCCCGAGTCGCTCAGGGTCCGCACCTCCACCTCGAAGATGATGGCTGCGGTGCCGACGTTGCGAATCCCCGTGACAACAGCTGACGCGCTGGTCCGCTGCGGGTCCCGGGAGGTCCCGCTGTTCGGGGTGGTGAGGATGAGGTTCTCCACGGTGCCGAAGAACTCCTCGGCGATCAACGGGGAGAGACGGGCGAGCCGATCCTCGCTGTTCTCGTCGGGGTCGATCTCGCTGTAGGCCTCGATGAAGCCCCGAGCGATCTCCGCGCCGGACCGGATCTCCGCCTCCGAGTACGGCATCAGCGACATCACGTCCCCGACGGCCTCGCCCCCGCCGGACTCGACGGACGCGTCCGTCGGGGGCGCGGCCTCCTCGTCCGGGTCGGACAGGATCTGCTGGGCCAGGACGACCAGGGCGACGACCAGGGCGGCGAGGATCCCGAACACGATCGTCTTCTCCCGCGAACCGCCGGAGAAGTCGCTCATGACGGACACGCTGTTCTGATCATGGGTACCCACCAGACGTGAGGGCGGACAGATTCACCCATGCGTACAGGGGGAGATGCGAGAATGCAATGGGATTAGGACAACAAGAGCATCACGAAGAGTGATATCCGATAACGTTTCGGTTGACGGCCCGCTGGTTTCCTCTCGGAAAGAACGGGGGATGCCTGCGGTGGTCGCCTGTCGGATGGTCATTGATCAAGGCTTGTCACGCAGCAGAGTGGGTCGGCTCTTCTGCGTTTGTGAAAACAGATCGCCTTTATTCACTTTCCAGTGTTTCCCATCCTCGGCTGATCACGCAAAGTAGTGGGGATGAAAACGATCACTTGATCGGATTCGGGTCGGTGCGGTATATATAGCCTGCTGTTCGGCCCCCGAACCCGGTTCGACGGCGCCACCGCATTCTCGCGACCGCCGCGACACTTCCCACGGTGCGGAGAGGCACGGGGCCTTCCGAGGGCGGGTGACCGCCCTCCGGACTCCCCCGGATTCCAGCCCTGCGCGGCATGACGACAGCCGCGCCGGGAGTGCCGACCCCGGCAGGGGAGGCGGTGCCTTCACGACACGGACGAGGGGACCCACATGAGGAGGCGACAGACCGGCGGTACCGATCAGGGCGAACCGGCGGACCCGCCTCTGCCCGACTGGGCCAGGGAGATGGTCGTGCTCGGCTGCCACGGCGGAGCGGGCACCACCACGCTGCGAGTGCTGCTGAACACCCCCTGGGACCTTGGCGCCTACTCGTCCGACAGGGGCGGGATCGGCGCCTTCGGACGCCCCCTGGTCCTCGCCTCGCGGAACAGCGTCGCCTCGACCGCCCGCGCAGCGGAGGTCATCAACGTCCTTGAGGGCGACGGCCTCCGGCCCGCGGTTCTGGTGGTCGTGGCGGACGGAGCCGGGCCCGAGCCCGCGGAGTCCGCGGCGCGTCTGGGCCTGGTGCGCGACCGCGTCGGCCTCCTCGTCCGCTTCCCGTTCGTCCCGGCCCTGCGCTACGTGGACGCCGTCGACGCGGACCGGGTGAAACTTCCGACGAGGGCGCGACGGGCCCTGGACCAGATCAGGAACGCGTGCCACACGGCGGCGAGCGAGACCCTGGCGCGACAGGCCTCAGGGTAAGGAGAACTGGAAACGCATGGACGTTCTGAACGCCACCAACGACCTGGTCACGCACATGGCCGCCGTTCCGATGGACGGCGCCTTCGGTTGGAGCACCAACCCGGACCTGCCCGCCTTCGAGGACGGGCACGATCCGATCCAGCAGGTGTTCAACTGGGGCCAGGGCATCATCGTCGTGATCGGCATCATCGGGATCCTCTTCGCCGCCGGCAAGATGGCCATCGGCAAGTTCGGCCGCTCCGACCTCGCCGCCGACGGTGTCGGCGGACTGGTGTGGACCGTCATGGGCATCTCCCTGATGCTCGTCGCCATCCCGATCATCCGGGCCGTCGCCAACGTCGCGGGCGGCTGACGGTGGCGCCGGAACTCCTGCCGCCCCTCGCGGAGGCGGTGCACCTGGCCGCGGCCCTGCCCGCCGAGGTGACCTGGGACGTCCGGCCCCGGATGCCGGACTGGGGGGTCGGGGGAACGCAGGATCCCGACGGGGACCCCGTCGGTCGGCTCCTCAACATCGCGCAGGGCGTCGTCGTCGTGATCGGGGTCATCGGCATCCTGTACGCGGCGGCCAAGATGGCGATCGGCAAGCTGGGCCGATCCGAGGTGGCCGCCGACGGTGTCGGCGGAGTGGTGTGGACCGTCATGGGCGTCTCGCTGATGCTGGTCGCCGTTCCCGTGGTCACCACGCTCATCGGGTCGTGAACCGGATCGTGAGAGGTCGGGGGGAAGAGCGGAATGGCGTATGAGCTGATCCCCGCTGACGCGGCGCGGACCCCGCTGGCGATGGCGCAGTTCCAGCAGTCGGGGAACGAGGTGCTGGGCTACGTCGCCTGGGTCGGGGCCGTCATCGGCGTCCTCGCGCTCATCATCATCGGCGGGCGCATGATCCACGCCAACTTCACCGGGGACCCCTGGATCGCCGCGCGCGGTATGGCCGAACTCCCCTGGGTGGTCCTCGGGGTCGTCCTGCTGATCGCGTCCGGCTCCCTCGCCGGGATGCTGCTCCAGGGCTCCCACCACGAGACGGAGAACGACCTCGGGTCCCTCATCGCGGGGGTCGCGGCCGAGCAGAACGAGATCGAACAGGATGCCGCCGGCTGCGAGGGGGCCCTCCGGGACCCCGACTCCCAAGAGTTCCTCTGCCCCGACGACGACGGGTGGGAGCGGCTCTCCCACACCGTGCCGCTGACCGGCCCCGACGACGAGCGCTGCACGTACGACGGCAAAGAGGACTGCTACGAGTACTGCTTCGTCTCCGGATTCCACGAGGGCAACACCTACACGCGTTCCCCCTGTACCCCGGGCCAGGACGACATGGACCTCCTGAACGGCGACAACTGGATCTGGGCCAGGTACCACTGCGCCAACCTCCCCTCAAGCCTGTGGAACCAAAGCGATTCGTGTCCCGACAACCCTGTCGACCACTTCGACGACGTTCCGAGTGAATACGCACGAGCAGGGCGCGGGGAACCCGCGATGCACAAGTACTACATCTGCACGGAATTCCCCGAATGGGCGGAAGGGAACAAGCGCGAGGACCAAGTCGGGGACGACTACTGCAACGTCGGATAGTACGGCCTTCCATAAGAGGGGGCGCGGTCGAATTCTGAACCAGGGGGGTGAGTAAATGGAGAACGAGGCGACGGCGAGCTGGATCACGGAGAGCCTTCAGGGCCTCATCGAGCGGATGTTCGGCCTGCTCATCACCAGCGGCAGCGGGGCGCCCCTCCAACAGGAGTACGGCAGCAACCGGATCGTCGTCGAAGAGGGCGTGCTGCAACTCCAGAACGTCTTCAACCCGCTGATCCTCTTCCTGGCCACGCTGGGCATCCTGGTGGCGGCCATACGCCTGCTCTGGACCCGTCGGCTCGATCCCATGATGGACCTGGTCCGAGGCCTCCTCACGGTCATCATCACCACGTTCGCCGGACTCTTCTTCGTCTACGTCCTGTCGGGCTTCAGCAGCGCGCTGACCCAGATGATCCTGGACACCGGGACGTATTCGGCGCCCTACGAGAACAGCAACGGTTCGCGGCAGGTCAGTTTCCTCGTCGCGGCACAGGAGGTCTACCCGAGCATCATGCGGGTGGGCGCCGGTGACAACGACCTGGGGATTGCCGAGGGCCCCGCGCGCGAGGCCGTCACCTATCTGATCAGCCTCGCGGTGATCCTCGGCCTCATCGCGCAGATGATCGTCCTGGCGATGATCAAGTCGATCGTCTACCTGCTCTCCTGCCTGCTGCCGCTGGCCGCGGCGAGTTCCCTGGTTCCCGGCCTGAAGATCTTCCCGAAGGTCATCGGCTGGCTCTTCGCCTGCCTCCTGTACAAGCCGCTCCTGCTGTTGGTCTACCTGTCCGGCCTCGTCCTCATCGCGACCACCGACACCGATGACGAGGGCGGCCTGTCCAGGTACCTCCTCGGGGCGGCGGTCATGCTCATGG